>JAFRVD010000058.1 GCA_017441825.1 Lachnospiraceae bacterium | reverse complement strand
CGATCATGATGAGAGCAAGAAAGGCCGCTGTAATTTTTCTCGTCAGCTTCATATTAAACCTCCTGTCATAACGGACAGTTTAGTGATCACATGAAAACAGCCTTATCCGCGGGGCCCTATTAATGTTCCCCGCGAAAAAAACCGTATGGATCCTCCGGGCGTCCTCCACCCCTTCGGTTAAGTCTATTATGAATGAAAACAAAAGGAAATGCAAGCTAATTAGTATGGAAATTGTGGGTATTTATGTGGTCTTTGACAGCCTCCGTCATTCCGGATCGTCCGGTACCTTCGTGACAAGAAGCTTCTCCACGCGGCGGCCGTCCATCTCAAGGACGCGGATCACAAGATTTTCGTACCGGAACGTGTAGCCGGGCTCCGGGAACTCTCCCCTGAACTCCGTCACAAAACCGCCCACGGTCCGGCTCTCATATTCAAACTGCTCTTCGTCTATGCCGAAAAGCTCCAGGAAATCGCCTATGACCATATCCCCGTCGATCTCGAGCTCGCCGTCCGGGCGCGCCACCACTTCTTCCTCGACCTCGTCCGTCTCGTCCCAGATCTCACCGACGATCTGCTCCAGGACGTCCTCCATGGAGATGACGCCCAGCGTGCCGCTGTATTCGTCCGTCACGATCGCAAGGTGCTGCCTCACGCGCTTCAATGTGTTCAGGACCTGCGGAAGCTTGGTCTTCCGGTAGACGAAGCAGGGCTTCAGCATGACCTCGCGGATATCCGCGTCCCGGTCTTCGGAAAGCGCCTTCAGGAGGTGGTTCATGTGGACCACGCCGATGACGTTGTCGATGCTTCCTTCGTACACCGGGAGCCGGCTGTGGGTGCTCTCCACGGCAAGCTTCAGGATGTTTTCGAAGTCATCGTCGATATCGATCGCTTCCATATCCACACGCGCGGTCATGACCTCGTCCGCGGAGATCTCCTGGAAATCGATGGCCGCGCTGATGAGCTCGGACCGTTCGCTGTCGAGAACACCTTCGTCCTCGGCCGTTTCGATGATGGACTGCAGCTCCTCCACGGACTCGTCTTCCTCTTCCGGCGTCTCGCGGATGGACCTGGTAAGCAAGCCCACGAGCCCGGCCACTAAGAAATTCACCGGGAAGAACAGAATATAGACGAAGCGGATGAAGCCGGACACCTCTGCGCTTACCTTTGTGGAAAGCTTCTTGCAGATGATCTTCGGGATGGTCTCGCCAAAGATGATCACGAGGATGGTCACAACAAGAGTACCCGCCCAGTTCAGGCGGTCGCTCCCGGTGAGCAGGATTATGAGCACCGTCGTAAGCGACGATGCCGCGGTGTTCACCAGGTTGTTGCCCACTAAGATAGCGGACAGGGTGTCATCATAGTTTTCCGCAAGCTTAAGCGCACGCGCAGACTTTCTGCTCCCGGCCTTTGCCTCGTTCTCGAGACGGACCGTATTGGCTGAAGAAAGCGCCATCTCCGCACCGGAAAAAACTGCGGAAAGAATTACCGCAAGAAGGATCCCGAGGATCACGATCACATGCGTCATCTGTCTTCCTCCTTCCCGTCTTCAGTAGGAAGGACCTCGACGTAGAGCCGGTAGATCCTGTTGTGCGCGATCTCGCTCACGGTGATCCGGAGATTATGATACGTAAAGCTTTCACCCCGCTCGGGGATATGCGTAAACTGTTCGTAGAACCAGTCCGCCATGAGGAGATTCGTAAACCGCTCCTCGTTTTCCGGGTCCGGTTCTTCGAAGCCGATGTAGTCGAAGGTGTCCAGTACGGTCTCGTCGCCGTTCACAAGGTAGGAAGACTCCGCGAGCTTCACGATGGGCTCCCGGATCTCATCGTCCTCGTCCCAGATCTCGCCTACGATCTCTTCAAGGATATCCTCGACCGTTGCGATGCCTAAAGTCCCGCCGTAGCTGTCCGTGATGACCGCCATGCTGAGCTTCCGCTTGGTCATCTCCTGGAGGAGTTCGTCGATCTTCTGGCTCTGGTGTGCGAAATACACCTCGTCCATGAGCGGCCGGACCTCCGGGATCTCCCGGTCAGTCACGTACTTCTTCAGGAATTTCCGGATCTGCAGCACGCCGATGATGTTGTCCACCGTCTTTTCGTAGACGAGGATCCGGCTGTGGTTCTGGCTTTGGATGTACTTGAGGATCTCTGCGGGACTGTCGTTCACGTCCACCGCGGCCATGTCCACGCGGGGCGTCAGGATGCTCGAAACAGTCACGTCCGCGAACTGGATGGCGGAAGAAATGAGCTCGCTCTGCTCTTCGTTGATGGCCCCTTCCTCCTCCATGTCCTCGATGATATCGTAAAGCTCGTCCTCCGTCACGGAGTATTCGTCCTCGCTCTTCACGAGCTTCAGAGTGGTGTTCCCGATAAAGGTCAGCACACGCGTTGCCGGCCGGAGCACTTTCATGAGCACAAGAAGAAGGCCTGAACACGCCAGGCTGCATTTTTCACTTGCTTTTTTACCGATGCTCTTAGGAAGCATTTCGCCCAGGAAAAACATTGCGAGCGTGACCGCGAACGTACTGAGCGTCACGGCGGAAAGGCCCCATCTCCGGGTCACTAAGACCGTGACGATGGATGCCGCTGCAATGTGGGCGATATTGGTACAGATGAGAAGTGTCGTAATGGCGTCATCGAAATGATCCAGTACATATAAGGTGCGTTCTGCTCTTTGGTCCCCTTTGTCCGCGCGGACGCGGATCTTCATATGGGAAACGGAAGCGACAGCGGTCTCTGTCAGCGCAAAATACGCGGAAGCGATAAAAAAGAAAACAACGGCGATCGACAATCGACTGTCAGGATCCATATTGGACTGATCAACTCCTTTGATCTGGATTCTGTTATGCGGAAGCATGCATCTGTTTCCGAAAACATTTGTTGAAGTATAACATACTTTGAGTATAATGAAAAGGAAAATATCAGTTTTTTTCTGTTTACGGAGGTTTTTGATGGCTGAACAGCGGCTGAAGCTTCTATATCTTCTCAGGATCTTTCTCCATGAAACGGACGAGGAGCACGGCCTCACGCTCCAGGAGATTCAGGAGAGGCTTGAGGGGTACGGGATCCCGGCGGACCGGAAGACCCTTTATACGGATTTTGACGCGCTCGAGCGCTTCGGCTACGAGGTGCTCCGTGAAAAGGACGGCCACACCACCCGCTACCGGATCCCGCAGCGTGAGTTCGAGCTTTCCGAGCTCAAGCTCCTGACGGATGCAGTCCAGTCCGCGCGCTTTATAACCGCAGGGAAATCGGACGTCCTCATTAAAAAGCTTGAGAATCTCGTTAGCGTTCACGACGCAAAAAAGCTGAACCGCCAGGTATACACGACAGGCCGCGTGAAGTCCATGAACGAGAGCATCTACTACAGTGTGGACGCGATCCACGAAGCCATCAACGGGGACCGGATGATCCGCTTCCAGTACTTCAACTGGACGCCGGACAAAAAGATGGAGCTCCGCCATGGCGGGAGCTTCTACGAGATCAGCCCGCTGGCGCTTGTCTGGGACGACGAGTACTACTACATGATCGGATACGACGCCGCGGCGGAAATGATCAAGCATTACCGTGTGGACAAGATGCTGAAGCTTTCTGTCACGGACGAGCCGAGAAAAGGCACGGACGTCCTTTCCGGCACGGACCTTCGGAAGTACTCAAACAGTCTGTTCCGGATGAACGGCGGTACGGAGGCCCGCGTCTCGATCCGCTGTGAAAACGACGCCGCGGGGATCATCATCGACCAGTTCGGCCTGGGTGTGCAGATGCTTCGGGCGGACCCGGAGCATTTTGAAGCATCGATGGACGTCCTCGTCTCCAGGCAGTTCTTTGCCTGGCTGTTCGCGCTCGGCGAAAAGGCGGTGCTCATCTCCCCGCCTGAGGTCGTCTCGGAATATAAGGAATATGTGAAGAAAGCCGCCGATCTCTACCAATAATTGAACGGTGCCGGAAGCCTGAGCGTCCGGCACCGTTATTTTTCAGTCTTTTAAGAGCAGCTCCACCGGGCAGTGGTCGGAGCCTTCGATCTCCGTGTGGATCTTCGCGTCCGAAAGGCGGTCCTTCATTGCTTCAGACACGATAAAATAGTCGATCCGCCACCCCGCGTTCTTTTCCCGCGCGTGGAAACGGTACGACCACCATGAATAAACGTCCGTGAGGTCCGGGTAGAAATAACGGAACGTGTCGATGAAGCCCGCCGAAAGGAGCTCCGTCATCTTCCCGCGCTCCTCATCCGTGAAGCCCGCGTTCTTCCGGTTCGACTTCGGGTTCTTTAAATCGATCTCCTCGTGCGCGACGTTTAAGTCCCCGCACATGACGACCGGCTTTTTCGCGGAAAGGTCCACAAGGTACGCGCGGAACGCGTCCTCCCACGTCATCCGGTAGTCGAGCCTTTTAAGACCGTCCTGCGAGTTCGGGGTATAGCATGTGATCATGTAAAAGTCTTCAAACTCCAGCGTGATCACGCGCCCTTCATGGTCGTGCTCTTCGATCCCGATCCCGTACGTCACAGCAAGAGGCTCTTTCTTCGTAAATACGGCCGTCCCGCTGTAGCCTTTCTTTTCCGCGTAATTCCAGTACTCGTAATAGCCCGGGAGCTCGAGCTCGATCTGCCCCGCCTGGAGCTTTGTTTCCTGCAGGCAGAAGACGTCCGCGTCGAGGCTCCTGAACACCTCGTCAAAATTCTTTCCGGCAACGGCACGGAGTCCGTTCACGTTCCAGGAGATCAGTTTCATTATCATTCCTCCGCATTTCTGAAATCAAGGCCGGAGAGCCAGACTGGCTCTCCGGCCGTTTCATTATGAATACATTTTCCCGATGACCCAGTATACGAGCCGTGCGGGAAGGAGCTTGAACAGGAGGTAGAACACCTGGTATTTGGGCCCCGCAATATATAAGGGCTTCGGGTGCTTTTTAAGCGCCGCCTTCACGACGATCCCCGCCGCAAACTCCGGCGTCATGCCGTTCCGTTCATCCTTCTCCATGGCTGCCACAGCCGAGTCGCTTCTTTTATACACGCCGCCGGACGCCGTGTCCTTGACCCGTGCGTCCGTAAAGCCGGTATGGACGTCTCCGGGCATGACCGCGGTCACGGTGATCCCGAAGTCCTTCACCTCGTTCCTGAGCGCCAATGCTACGGAGTTCACCGCCGCCTTGCTTGCGGAGTAAAACGACTGGTACGGAATGGCCATGGATGCAGCGACCGAACTCGTGAACACGATCCGTCCGGATTTCTGCTCGCGCATGTAGGGAAGCACTTCCCTCGCGCAAAGGAACTGCCCGAAGAAGTTCACGTTCATCTGGGAAAAGGCGTCCGCAGTCTCCGTGAATTCCACGGGGCCGGAGATGCCGAAGCCCGCGTTGTTTATGAGGAGGTCGATCCTCCCCTCTTTCTCCCGGATCTCCCGGAAGACTGTCTTTACGCGCGCTTCGTCCGTGACGTCCATGGAAAGCCCGACGGCGCCTTCGGGACACGTCCCGCGCCGGGACAGTCCGTAGACCGTATAGCCTTTTTCAAGAAGCATCTTTGCAGCCGCTTCTCCGATCCCGGAGCTCGCGCCGGTCACAACCGCAACCTTTTTCATTTGAGGAAGCCCTCCCTGCGCATGACTTCAGCCGTCACCCGGACCGCCTTCTCCAGCTGTTCAATGCTGTGCGTTGCGGACACCGTAAACCGCAGGCGGCTCTCTCCCATGGGAACTGCCGGGAACATGGCCGGCGGTACAAACACGCCTTCCTTGAGGATCAGAGACGAAAGCCTTGCCGCATCCGCGTCCGTCCCGACCATGACCGGGACGATGGCGCTCTCACCCGCGAGGCAGGTGTTCATGCCCTCTTCCTTGCAGCGCCGCACAAAGTACCGGATGTTTTCATGGAGCTTCTCAGCCATGGTATTGTCGCGCTGTATGATCTCTATGGCCTTCATGCAGGCCGCCGCAAGCGGCGGTGCGATGCCTGCCGTAAACACGAAGCCGTTCATGGAATACCGAAGGTATTCGACGATCGAATGGTCCGCCGCAATGTATCCGCCGCAGGTGCCGAGCGCCTTGGACATCGTGCCGTATTTGATGTCGATGTCGTGCGGATCCAGGTGGAAGTAGTCGTCGCAGCCGCCCGCGTGGTCGCCGATCACGCCGCCGGAGTGTGCCTCGTCCACCATCAGGAAGCAGCCGTACTGCTTTTTCAGACGGACAAATTCCGGGACGGGAGCGATATCGCCATCCATGCTGTACACGCCCTCCACCACGATAAGGACCTTGTTGTATCTGCCGGAGATCTTCCGGAGAAGGTCCTCGAGCATCGCGAGGTCGTTGTGGGCGAATGCGCGGGATTCCGCTTTCGAAAGCGCCACGCCTTCCGTAATGGAGTTATGTGAAAGCGCGTCGTAGAGGATGAAGTCCCCTTCACGCATGAAGCAGCTGATAAAGCTTAAGTTGGTGGCCCAGCCGCCGGTGCAGACAATACAGTCTTCCGTGTGCTTCCACTCTGCGATCTTCTGCTCAAGCTGCCTGTATAAGGTCTTTTCGCCGGCCAGTGTCCGGGAGCCGCTTGCGGACGTCCCGTATTTCTTCACGGCCTCGATGGCCGCTTCCATGGTCTCCGGATTTCCGGACATGCCGAGGTAATTGTACGAGCCCAGATTGATGACCCGGTTTGCGCGGATCACGCTGGTGTCCCGGATCAGGCTGTCGTGCGGCAGGAAGTACGGATTTTCGCAGTCCTTGAAGGTCTCTTCGCTCCGCTTCATGAGCTCCTTGTATTCCGCGCTTTCGCTGAAATCCGTGATCCTTCTGTAGGTCTCCGGCTTCCGCGCGTTCTGGACCGCCGTATTCTTCCCGTAGAGACGGTCGTAGAGGACCGCCGCCGCGTCGTGCACGCACTGCATGCGGACCATGTCCGAATCCGCGAGCACAAGGTCGAACTGCTTCTCCATCTCGCAGAAAACGCCGAACAGAGTCAGGCTGTCCCCGGCAAGCTTTTCCGTGAAGCTGTCGTAATCGCCGATCTTATCTTCGTCAATAAAGAGCGTATCCGAAACGATCCTCCGGATGGACTCCTTGAGCTTCAGAAACTCCGGATCCTCCGGCTCCTCCGGCGTATTGTCAGGCGGGGTCTCCTGCAGGTCTTCGGCCTTTTCAAGCTCATGATACGGCCAGCTGCCGTTCTCGATCCTGCTCTTCAGGGACTGCCGCATGATCTTCATGCTGGCGGAGATGGGCAGCCGCGCCTCGGACACGAGCACTCTTTTAGGCTGCTCGTTCATGCCGAGCGTCTTCACGATCCCGGCCACCGCTTTCGCAGCTTCATGAGCCGAAAAATCTGACGCGGGCTCCAAAAGCAGGCACAGTTCGTCGTAGAAGCCGTCCTTGACGCCCAGAATGGTATAGGCCGATACGCCGGGCAGGCCCTGGAAGCGGTCCTCGAGCTCGTCCGGGTAAATATTCTCGCCCGAAGCCCCGATCACAACGTCCTTGAGCCTTCCGTCGATGTAATATCCGTCCGGTTCGCGGCGCATGATATCTCCGGTCGGGAACCATTCGTTTTCGTCCCTCGGGACGACCTTTCCGTCAATGATGCAGGAATCGTACAGCATCCTGCTACGGATCTGAAGCTCGCCGCGTCCTTCCGGCACAAGGCGGATCTCGTTCGCGGAGAACGGCACGCCGATGCTCCCCTTCTCCCGCTGCTCCTTGTCCGCTGAAAGCTCGACCGAAATGATCCCGCATTCCGTCATGCCGAAGCCGTTGTGTAAGGGGTAGCCGAGCTCATTGATGACCCGGAGCGTCTCCCTGGGCACATGCCCGCCGCCCGTGATCATGATGCGCATGTCCGTACCGAGGATCTTCTTCCGGACCTCAGCCTTAAGAGCTTCGGGAAGCACGGACGGATCCGGCACTTCGCGGAGGATGCCCTGCGCAAGCGCGTTGAAGAACATTGGAACGTTATAGAGATTCGTGACGCGGTGGGCCCGGCACGCTTCCATAATGGTGCGGACACTCCGGTCGCGTAAGTATACGATGGTCTTTCCCGTCAGGGAGTAGATCATATAGACGATGGTAAAGCCGAACACGTGGTGATACGGCAGGAACGCAAGGATCCTGCACGGGATCTCATCATGGTACGGCAGCTCTTCGCACTGCTCCGCGGCGTCGTTGAAGCTTAAAAGCTGGTTCGAGACAACGTCTGAAGTGTACAGGAACACGCGGCTCGCGCCGGTGGTACCTGACGTTGCAAGCGCAACGGCATCAGCCCACTGCTCCTTGCCGGGTGCACCGTCACAAAGGACTTCCGATGCGGGAATGCACGGAAGAGTCACGCCGTCCTTAGGTGCGTCCGAAACGTAAGCCTTGGCGCCGGCTTCCCGGAGGATGCCCGCTGTAAGTCTTCCGTCTGCCGCAGGGTTTAAGAGAAGCGGAATGCCGCCCGACATCAGGATGCCCCACAGAAGGACCGGCCAGTCCATGGAGGTCTCGTACGAGAGACCTACCACGTCTCCGGGCGCGAAAAGGCCGCTTCTCGTAAGATTTCCGCAGGCTTTTTCCGCGAGCTTTGTATATTCTTTGTAAGTTCTAACTATTATCTGTCCTTGATCGTCCAGGATCTCCGCCGCCGGGGCATCCCCGTGTTTCTTCAGCATCCCGAACATTTCCCGGAAGCTCGAGCCTTTCTTAAGATCTTCAAGCATCCGGAACCAGGTTTCTTTCATCTCCCTGTCTGCCTTTCCTGTTTTTGCCTGAGCCGCATGCGGAAAACCGCCCGGCTGCTTCCTTCCGGATGAGCCGGAGGACCGCTTTCGGTCCTTCTCCCGGGGGAAGCTTAGAAAAACACATACAAAGTCATATTAGTATATTAATGCACAAATGTCAAATAAATAACATTTCAGGCCCTTATCCGGCCCCTCATCCGGCTGCTAACGCAGCCACCTCCCCCAGAAGGGGAAGCTGTCAGGCCTTCGGCCTGACTGATGAGGTCGAACCTCGCTTCCCTCCCAGTGGAAGGCTGATACAGAAAAAAATTGACTCATCCGAATGAATGTTGTATAAATATAAGATAAAAAATCGATACCAGGGGGTATCCCGAATGAAAACCATCTCCAAATCACATAAACTGGACTACGTGAGCTATGACGTGCGCGGACCTGTCCTTGCTGAAGCGAACCGGATGGAAGCACGCGGCGAACGGATCCTGAAGCTCAACATCGGCAACCCGGCCCCGTTCGGCCTCATGGCGCCTGTCGAGATCATCGAGGACATGATCATGAACCTGCCGGATGCGGAAGGCTATTCGGACTCCAAGGGCCTGTTCTCCGCACGGAAGGCCATCATGCAGTACCATCAGATCAAGGGCCTGCCGAACCTGGACATCAACCGGATCTTTACCGGAAACGGCGTTTCGGAGATGATCTCCATGTGCATGCAGGGGCTTCTCGACAACGGCGACGAAGTCCTCGTGCCCTCCCCGGATTATCCTCTGTGGACGGCCTGTGTAACGCTTGCGGGCGGCAAGGCCGTGCATTATATCTGCGATGAAGCGGCGGACTGGTACCCGGACGTTCAGGACATCCGGAAAAAGATCACGGACAAAACGAAGGCTATAGTCGTGATCAACCCGAACAACCCGACCGGCGCGCTCTACCCGAGGGAGGTCCTTGAAGAGATCGTCAAGGTCGCGCAGGAGCACGAGCTCATCATTTTCGCCGACGAGATCTACGACCGCCTGGTCATGGACGGCAAGAAGCACGTGTCCATCGCATCCATCTGCCCGGACCAGTTCTGCGTCACGCTGAACGGGCTTTCAAAATCGCACAGGATCGCGGGCTTCCGCGTGGGCTGGATGGTGCTTTCCGGACCTGTGGACCACGTGGGCGGCTACATCGAGGGGCTCAACATGCTCTCCTCCATGCGGCTCTGCTCGAACGTGCCCGCTCAGATGATCGTACAGACCGCTTTAGGCGGCACGCAGAGCTCGGAAGAGCTTCTGGTCCCCGGCGGCCGGATCTATGAACAGCGCGAGATCACGGACAGGATGGTCAATGAGATCGACGGGCTTTCCGAGGTCCGCCCGAGCGCTGCGTTCTACACGTTCCCGAAGCTGGACGCCAAAAAGTTCAACATCACTGACGATGAAAAGTTCTGCATCGACCTGCTCCACGAAAAGAAGGTCCTCCTTGTTCCCGGAAAAGGCTTCCACTACGAGGAGCCGGACCATTTTCGGATCGTTTATCTGCCGCGCGTGGAGGTCCTCAAAGAGGCATTCACCGCGATCGGGGAGTTCCTGGACGGGTACCATCAGCACTGAATACCCTCATCCGTCAGCCCCTCATCCGGCGCTTCGCGCCACCCCCCGGCGGGGGAAGGCTTAAAAGCGGAAGACACGAAGGTTCATTCCCTCTTGTCTTCCGCTTCTTTTATATGCTACAATAATAACAATTTTGAACGGAAGGAGCACACTATGGCAAGAAAATTTATTTCAACGGCGGATTACCCTGTAGTTGAGACACAATGGGGCAAGCTCCGCGGCTTCCTTTTAGACGGTATTTTCAACTTCTACGGCATCCAGTACGCGAAAGCGGAACGCTTCCGGATGCCCGAAGACCTCGAGCCCTGGGAAGGCGTGAAAAACGCGACAAATTACGGCTGCATCTGCCCGACCATGGGAAATCCCATCCCCTCGGTGGAGATCATGATCCCGCACCGTTTCTGGCCGGAAAACGAAAACTGCCAGTTCCTGAACGTATGGACCAAATCGCTTGACAAGGACGCGAAGAAGCCCGTAGTGGTCTGGTATCACGGCGGCGGATACGCGGACGGCTCTTCTCTCGAGCAGGTCGCTTATGAAGGCGACGCGCTCTGTGAATACGGCGACGTGGTGGTCGTAACGGTCAACCACCGCCTGAACATCCTCGGCTATTTCGATCTCTCCTCCTACGGCGAGAAGTACTGGAATTCCGGGAACGCAGGCAACGCGGACATCGTTGCGTCTCTCAAGTGGATCAACAACAACATCGCCGCGTTCGGCGGCGACCCGGACAACGTCACCATCTTCGGCCAGTCCGGCGGCGGCGGAAAGGTCTGCGACATGCTGCAGACGCCGGCGGCCCACGGCCTCTTCCACAAGGCGATCCTGATGTCCGGCGGCGCGGGCTCCATGCGCGCGGAGGAGCCGGAGGATCATCGCGAATTCGCGGACGCCATGCTGAAGTCCCTTGGCTTAAGCTCCATCGAAGAGCTTGAAAAGATCCCTTACGATCTCCTTGCTAAGGCTTACATCCACGTCGCGAACGTCCTGCAGAAGGCGCTCATGTGGCACCCGATCCCGAACGACTGGTATCTCGGCCATCCGGTGAACGTGGGCTTCACGGATTACGCAAAGAAGGTGCCCACCATCGTCACCACCGTTGAATGCGAGTTCACGGCCTTCGGCCCGATGAACATGGTCCCGGACAGAGACGAATATTTCAAGGGACACGGCGATGAAGCACTGGCTGCGTTCCGCAAGGCCTACCCCGGAAAGCCCGAATGGATGGTCCCGTGGATCTCAGACAGAACCTCCATCGCGAAGTTCATGGATGCGCGTGCGGCCTCCGATCCGGAGACTCCGGGCTACACCAGCGTGTTCGCGCTCGAATTCGAGTTGGACGGCGGCCGGCCCGCATGGCACTGCTCGGATATCCCGTACGTGTTCCACAACACCTGGCGCTGCCCGTACACGAACATCGAAGGCGTCTCCGACAAGCTCGAAGATGAGATCGCAGGTGCGCTTATCGCGTTCGCCCGCACCGGCGACCCGAACCACGAAGGCATGCCCGAGTGGAAGCCCTATACCGCGGACTGCCACGCGACCATGGTCTTCGACAAGGTCTCCGAGTGCCGCGTTGCGTACGACGAGGAGCTCAACAAGGTCTTCCAGGATTACGCCCCGCCGTTTAAGTTCGGCATGCGGATCCCGAAGGAGGACGATGCAGGAAGAGAATGGCAGTATTGATAACAGTGCAGAAAAGTCGATCCCCGTCCGGTGCTAGCACCAAGACGGG
>JAFRVD010000057.1 GCA_017441825.1 Lachnospiraceae bacterium | reverse complement strand
TTTTAAACCGGCCTTCAAAATGGGGCTCCCTTATGGGGAGCCGCTTTTCCGACCGGATAGTCAGTTTATTTCGTAGCCCAGCCCCGCAAGGTCCTCCCACAGGTGCATCTGGGTGGCGATGGTCTGCGCCCACAGGAAGTAGAACTCCTTGCCGTAGTGGGCGTGGTCCTCGGAATTGATGTACTTGAAATCCGCGTAATCCGAGGCGGATACGTAGATCGCGCCGGTCTCCTCGCAGACCTGCCGGATCCGGGCGTTGAAGTCCGGGATCATGAAGAAGCGGTAAAAGTAGGGTCGCGCCTCCTCGGGACAGGGCAGGATCTCCTGGAGGTACACCTGGCCCGGGTTGATGGCCTGGTACTGGCGGACCAGACTCAGGTAATCCTGGTAGAAGCGTTCGTTGCTGCCGTCGTAGTGGCCGATGTCATTGAGCCCCATCACGAACAGCGTTTTCGGCTTGTACATGTATGCGACCTGGAGCGCAAACGGTGTGATCACGTCCACAGACACACCGCTCTGGTATTTCACCTCATTCTCTGACATGATGCCGCAGTCCACAGCGTTTTTCGCACGGGAGTTTCCGATGACCACGCAGTTCGAGAACAGGCGCCGGAGATACGGGATATCCGTGTCATCGCAGTCATAGGTCACTGAACGGGCCGTGAGGTGCGAGCCCACCAGGAACGAATCCAGATACTCCTGTTCTTCGATGGAAGAGGACTCCGCGACCGAGGACTCGAAACGCGACTCCGCAACGGACTGTTCAATGGATTCCTGCTCGAGAGAGGAGGCGTAAATGGATTCTTCGACGGACCGCGACTCCCGGACGGATTCCGCGATGGACTCGCGGACTGATTCGTCCCGGCTTTCTCCTACAGAAGACATCTCCGCGATCACGGCCGGCATATCGAGGTCGTCAAGCGACATTAGCTCTTCGACCACCGTCATATCGACAGGGGCGTTTACTGCCGCACTGGTTTCCCTGGTGCTTAAGAAAAAGGCTGCCCCGCAGATCACGAGCGCTGCCACAAGGAGTCCGATGGTGAACTTCAGCATGTGAAGCGTCTCATTGTATTCTTTCTTCATTCCTCCCCCTCAAGGACCGTGAGGTCCTTTCCGGCACAATAATCTTCCATGACGCCTACTATGGCTTCAGTCACCGTGCTGTCGATGAGCTCTGTGGTCCGCCCGGTCAGCACCGCGTGCAGGAACGCAACGAGCTCGTAGCGGATCCCTTCGCCCTCCAGCAGGTAGAAGTACCGCTGGTTCTGCCGCATATCCTCGTAGCGGATCTCAAAGCTGTCCGTTTTCCACCACGGCGCCGGGACGTACGCGTAGCCCTTCGTGCCTGAGACGATCAGCTCGCCCTCCGTTTTGACGCCCTTGCCGACCCTGGTACTGGCTACGGCACGTGGGAACACGAAGTCGATTTTTGAGAAATAGTCGTATACCGTATCCTTTTCAATACTGGAAATAATCCTCTTGTTTTTAACGTCTGTTCCGAGCAGCTCGAAAATGGGCAGAAGACCGGTGGGGCCCCAGTCGAAAATGCTGTTCCATCGTTCGGAAAGGGCTTCCTTCGGGACGTTTTCCACATTTTCCATGCTGGTGCAGGCGCTGTCTACGGAGACCACCTGGCCGATTTTTCCGCTCTTAATGAGGTTCACGAGCCGGTTGAACGCTGTCGAAAAGGCGGTCTTAAGCGCCTCCGCGAGGATCAGCCCGCGGCTTTTCGCAAGCGCCTGAAGCTCGTGAAGCTCCTCTCTTGAGAGCGTCACCGGCGTCTCCACAAGAACGTGCTTACCGGAGAGGAGCGCCTTTTTGATGTCACGCGTATGCCGCGACGGGTGGGAGTAGATATAGACTGCATCCACATGTTCGAGCATTTCATCGTAGGCGGCTTCGTCTTCTCCGGTGACGACCGCGGCGGCCTGAAGACCGTTCACAAACTCCGCCTCCCGGAGCACCTTGTCTACGTTTGAGGACTGTCCGAGAAGGCCGAGCCGAAGCACCGTCTCGTTCCGGAGATCCGTACTGGAGACGCCTTCCGTGCGGTCCAGATAGACCACCTCGCAGTATTCCTTCAGGTAATCGAATTTGCCTGCCCAGTCGGAGCCGATGGCGAACACGTCCACCTGGTAGCGGCGGATATCGTCGATCTTCTGGCCTTCATATTCTTCCACGATGATCTCGTCCGCGAGGCCCGTCGCCCGGACCCCCTCCATCCGCTCAATAAGCGACTGCTGCACGTTGATCTTGCCGCGGGAGCGGTCGAAATCCTCTGTGGTCACGCCCACAATGAGGTAATCCCCGAGCGCCTTCGCGCGCTCTAAAAGCCTCACATGGCCGTAGTGGAGAAGGTCATAGGTCCCGTAGGTGATGACTTTACGCATGGTTTATGCTCCTGTCTCCTGATCAATTTCAATGAACGCATCGAAGAAGATCCGCATCGCGCGCTCCGAACCGACGGACACCCGGATCACATCCTTGAGAAGCGGGTTTCCGTACGGATGGACCAGGATCTTCTTTTCCTTCTCAAGCCGCTCCGCGACCTTATGCGCGTCGTGCTTCGGCTTGATGAAGATGAAGTTGCCGCGGCAGTCGCGGCACTCGTAGCCGTATTTTTCAAGCTCCGAAAGGATCCAGGCCTTGCCTTCGTCTTCCGTCCGGATCAGCTCTTCAATGAGGTCCGGATGATCGAGGATCCGCTCGCCGAAAAGAAGCGCAACGGAGTTCGCGTCGAACGTGAGCTTCGAATTCTTGACGTAATGGATGATCTCCGGGTTCGAAATGATCACGCCCAGGCGGACCGCCGCAAGCGAAAACAGCTTGGAGAAGGTCCGTAGCACGATCACGTTTTCATCCTTTTTCACGTGCTCAAGGAAGGTGTTCGGATAGAAGTAGTGGTACGCTTCGTCGATGATCACGACAGCCTCGACCTCCTTCGCACGGTCGACCACCTTCTGAAGCTCTTCTTCGGTATACACGTTTCCGATCGGGTTGTTCGGATTTAAAAGCACCACGACCCGCGTATTCTCCGTGATGGCGGAAACGATCCTGCTTGCGTCGATCGTCAGGTCCTCGTTATAGGGCACCGGAACGTGCACGTAGCCAAGGATCGAGCAGTTCACCCAGTACATTTCAAAGGACGGCGCAACGGTCACAACTTCCTTCCCGACTTCGCCGAACGTCTCTAAAAGGTACCGGATGGCCATGTCGGACCCGTTTGTCGCCATCAGGTTTTCATAGGACACGCCGATGTATTCGGCATACTTATTGAGGAACCTGTCCGGCTCCGGGTAAACCGCAAGGAACTCGGGAGTGATCTCCCTGAGGACAGAGTCCACGAACTCCTTCGGAAGTCCCTCCGGGTTCTCATTCATGTCGTATCTTAAGTACTCGTATCTCCCCTGTGCGGGGAAGACGCGGTAAGTGTTCCTGATGTGCTCATTTACATGATAATTCATGACAGACTCCTTAGTTTAAGGCTTCCATTTCTTCTACAAGGTCTCCGAAGTACTTGAGCGCTTCGCGGACCGGCTCCGGCGAGGACATATCGACGCCTGCGATCTTAAGTAAGCTGATGGGGTCCTGAGACGATCCCGAGGACAGGAATTTCTTATAGTCCCGAACAGCCGGTTCGCCTTCCGAAAGGATCCGCCGCGCGATGGCGACTGCAGCGCAGAAGCCCGTGGCGTACTGGAAGACGTAATAGTTCATGAAGAAGTGCGGGATGCGCGCCCACTCAAGGGCGATGCCGTCATCGGAGACCATATCCGGTCCGAAGTACAGCTTGTTGAGCTCATGGTATTTCGCGCAGAGTGCGTCCGCCGTGAGCGCCTTGCCGGATTCCGCCATCTCACCCATCGCCAGCTCAAATTCCGCGAACATGGTCTGTCTGTATACCGTGCCCTTGAACTGGTCCAGGAAGTGGTTGATGAGGTATGCGCGTTCCTTTTTGTCAGTCGTATTATTCAGCAGGTGGCTGATGAGCAGCACTTCATTGACGGTCGACGCGACCTCCGCAACAAAGATCACGTAGCGGGCGGTGCAGACCGGCTGGTTCCGGACACTGAAATAGCTGTGCAGCGAATGACCCATCTCATGTGCGAGAGTGAACTGGCTGTCCAGGTTGTCGCTGTAGTTCATGAGAACGTACGGATGCACCCGCGCAGAGCCCGAGCTGTACGCGCCGCTCCGTTTGCCGACGTTTTCGTATACGTCGATCCAACGGCTGTTGAAGCCGGTCTCCAGGATATCCGTGTAGTCCTTCCCAAGAACGGAAAGCGCCTCAAGCACGGTAGCCTTTGCCTGCTCGAAGGGGATTTCCTTTGCGGCGTCAGGAACGATGGGCGTATACACGTCGTACATGTGGAGCTCCGGGACTCCTAAGAGCTTTTTCCGAAGCCGTACGTAGCGGTACATCTGCTCCATGTTGTCGTGCATCGCCCGGATCAGGTTGTGGTAGACGGACATCGGGACTTCCGTACGGGAGAGGGCGGCTTCCAGCGTGGAGCCGTACTTCCGTGCCTTCTGGAAGAACATGAGCTGCTTGAACTGGCCGTCCAAAGTCGCGGCGATGGTATTTTTCACCTCGCCCAGATGGTCGTAATATTTCTCAAAAACGGCTTTCCTGAACGCGCGGTCCGGAGACTCCAGAAGCGGCACGAACGAGCCGTTTGAGAGCGGCCAGGCGGTCCCTTCGGAATCCGTCACGGTCCCCCACTTTAAGTCCGCGTTCCGAAGCATGCTGCCAATGCGCTCCGGCGCCTGGGAGAGCTCCCCGGCGGCAGCGAGGAGCGCCTCTTCCTTCGGGGAGAGGATGTGCTCGGCCTTTTTCTTAAGCTTTTCTATGGGGCGTTTATAGGTCGCAAGCTCCGGGCATTCGTCAAAGAAACGCGCGAGAGTATCGTCCGGGATCGTCATGATCTCCGCGTCTGAAAACGCGGAAGCGCTGGCGATCGCAACGCTTACGGCCATGGCCTTGCCGCGCAGGTCCTGGTAAAAGCTGTTGCCGGTGTCTTCGTCTCCCTTCTGGCTTGCGTAGCCGAAAAGGGTGGAAAGACGGATACTGATCTCATCGGACAGACGGAAGAATCCAAGAAGCGTTTCCGCGCTGTCCTGCAGCTTCCCCTCGTATGCTGAAAGCTCCGGCACCTTCCCGCGGAGGGCTTCCATTTCCGTGAGCCATGCTTCATCGCTTTCAAACAGGTCCTTCAGGTTCCATGTATACTCTTCCGGAACTTCTGATCTTAACGGGATCTCTCTTTTTGCCATATGACCTCCTTGGGATGTTTGTTAATCCGGCTGATAGACGCTCAGTCCGGTAAAGACCGTGACGTAGGGCAGGTAGCGCGTTTCATACCACTCTTTGCTGAAGTGGATGTTGTCGCCTTCGTAGAAGCAGTCGTCCCCGGTGAGGAGCGGCGTTACGTCGATGTAATACCAGCCCCTTTCCAGGCAAAGGCTGTACAGCGCCGCGTTGTAGCGGCGGATATTCTCCTCCTGGCCCTCATAGTAGTCCCGTTCGCGGACAGTGGTGTTCAGGATGGAGACGATGTAGATGGTGCTTTCGGGCTCGATCTTGAGATAGGCGTCCAGGACCTTCAGATAGTTGTTGATGAAGACGGAGACGTCGTTGCGCTGCGGATTCATCTGGACGTCGTTGATGCCATACCAGAAGACCGCCTTCCCGCGGTGCTTCCGTGCGGCAAGGCGTGCGTTTTCAAACGCGGAATTGTCCGTGAGCTCCCCGCCCCAGGTGGCTTCGATGGAATCGTCCGGCACGAGATTGAACTCGTACGTTCCGCCTACCCCCATAGTGAGCGTCCGCGAATCTCCTACGAAGACGATGCCTTCATAGCCCGGGAGGGGCGTTGTATCGAACTCCGGGATCTCCGAATCCATGGGGTCCGCGGTTTCCGTGGACTCTTCCCCCGCGGGCTCACCTTCTCCGGAAGCTCCGGAGCCGGCTTCTTCAGGGACATTTTCTTCGGAGCCGTCAGGTTCGTCTGACGTTTTGTCCAAAGCTTCTTCTGTATCCGTATGTGTATCCTGTTCTTCGCCTGACGTTTTTTCCTCTGTGGCTTCTCTCTCTGCCTTATCTGCTTCCGTCCGTGTATTCACGGTCACTTTGCAGCTGGAAAACAGGAAAAGAGCCGCGAGGAGCAGGATAAGCATCCTGTATTTTTTTAACATAACGCTCCTATCAGAGATTCATTGTTTTATTGGTGGTCCGGAGGAGAAAAACGACACTCCGCCAACATTTAATTATAATAAACCTGAGGCTTTGTGTCAATGAAAGGTCAGGCCGTTACCTTAACCGCCGGAGGAAGGCTTCCGCCTTATCGTAAGTGTCCAGGAGCTCCTTCGAAAGGGCAAAGATGCCGCGGCCGTGCTTCTGTGTCTGAGGAAGCTTTCCGGAACGGTAAAGATCGTTCACGACCTGGTAGCGTTCCTCGGCGTTTTTGACGGCATCGTCCCAGGAGAGGTAGAGATCCCCGGAAGCGTTTTCGCCGATCCTTTTCATGCTTTCCGGATGAGCCATGGCCTTAATGAGACAGGCTGCCAGCGACTCCGCGTTTTCTTCGATCAGGAAAGCGTTCACGTTTTCAGTGACGTCTTCTGCGGCGCAGCTCCCCTGCACCAGGACGGAGCCTAAGGAGCAGGCGGCGGCTTCCCGTACGACCAGGCCGTTCGTATCAAAGGTCGAGGGGAATACGAAGAGATCGGCGCGCGTATACCATGCGGCGAGCGATTCCCTGTCCCGGACGGAGCCGGCAAAGAGGACCTTGTCGAGAAGCCGGTTCGCTTCGGCATACTCCCGGATCTCCTTTTCGTCTGTACCGGAGCCCACAAAGACCATGCGGAAGTCCTCCCCGTGCGCCTTGAGAACCGAGACCGCGTCCAGGATGATCCGGATGCCTTTATACCACATAAGCCTGCCTACAAAGAGAAAAACGGGGATGCCCGCGGGAAGTCCGAGACCGCCTGTCACTGCCTGAACCGTCTTTTCATCCGTCCGCTTTTTCGGCAGGTCCACACCGTTCTGCATGACCACAAAGTCGCCCTCGTAGCCGAGGCTCTGGATGCTTTCTCCGGCGCCGCGGCTCACGGTCCAGAGTTCGTCGCAGGCGTTCACGTTTTCCACGAGCGCATAGATGGCGCCGTCCTGAAGAAGCTTCATCTTTACTGCGTTTGCGATGTCCAGGTCGTACTTCGTGTGGTAAGTCAGGATGAGCGGCGCGTTAAGCTTTGCCCGGAGTGAACGTCCGAGATACATGGATGCGAACGGGCAGTGGCTGTGCAGGACGCTGATCTTACGCCTGCTGATGTCGTGAAGCGTCGGGATATCGAACGGATTTCCGACGGTATAGCCTATGGTCTTCCGAAAATCCAGACTGGGGTAGCGGATGACGGGATATGAATAAACGCTGTCATCCGCGCCTGCATATTCCGGGACCGCGGTGCATACACGGTAGCCGTCCTTTGCCAGGATCCTCCCGTAATTGGTCACAACGTTCACCACCCCGTCGATGATGGGCGGGAACGCATCGCTTAAGAGACAGATCTCGTTCATGTCCTTATACCCTCCGTAACATATTAATTATACATGAATGCGGGCGCTAATACAACCGGTACGTGGCCGTAACGGGGAGGCCGGACGCCGGAAAACACTTCAGTGGAAAAAGAACAGATCCACGAAGCTTTTTGAATGCAATATCGCGCCGATGTGGTATAATAAATTCTGCAGTGCCGGAAACAGGTGCGGGGCACATGCCTGTGGTAAGCATGTGAAAAGCCTTCATACAGAAAATGGCGGGGGAGAAACAGGGACCTGTCCTACGGCACTGTGCAGAATAACACAAAGTCAGGAGAAAAAGATGAAGAGGACACGGCTTGGACTTCTGGCGCTCGTACTTTCGGGAGTGCTCTTTTTCGGAGCCTCTTTTACTGCGTACGCTGGCGAACTTGCAGAAGCCGGTACGGAAAGTGCTGAGACGGCAGAAACTGATTCAGAGGGGACAGAAGAAGCGGAAGAGGCTGAAAAGGCAGAGACAGGAGAGGCAGAAGAGGCAGGGACAGAAGACGAGATCCCGGGCCCGGAAGCAGCCCGGAAAGACGCGGAGCAGGATATTCCCGCCGATGAATTGACAGCCGGACCCGAAGCGGAAGAGCCGATGCCGGAGACTGAGGCGGAAGAGCCTGAAACGGAGCCAGAAACAGAGAAGCCGGCTGAGGAGACGGTGCCGGCACCGGCAGAAGAGACAGAGATCGGCAGAGACACCGCGGTCTATATCAATCCACTGTATAGGGACGTTATCACCGAAGCGGATATCGGTTCCGGCAGCAAAGATTCCGGTGCGAAAGCCTCTCGGGAAGCTGAGGTTTTTTCGTCTGTTGAACAGGCGGCCGCGTACGTCCGTCCCTTACTGACCACAAGAGAGGATGAGATCGCCGTACAGCTGTGTTTGCCGGGACAGACTGCGGACTGGGACACAGCGTATGCCCTGTATCCGGAGATATTTGACGCTGCCCTCGCCCATACCGGGAAGCCGGAGGAAGGGGACAGCCTGAAGTGGGTTTACGGCGGATACAGAGTATCCATGTCATGCGGGACCGTCTCGGACGGAGCATACTACCGGTTCAATTATTATAACATTAAGTATTATACGACGGCTTCCCAGGAAAGCGTTCTCCGCGCAAAGAGGACTGAGGTACTTGATCAGCTGGAAGTCATGCGCCTGTCTTCGGATTACGAGAAGGTCCGGAAGATCTACGACTATATCTGCAGCAATATCGTCTATGATTATGATAACTTAAATGATGAGTCGTATATGCTGAAGTATACGGCATACGCGGCCCTTGTTGACGGGACCTCCGTCTGCCAGGGATATTCGATGCTCCTTTATCAGCTGCTGCTTCAGTCCGGTGTGGACTGCCGCATGATGACGGGAATGACGCCGGGAGGGGGACACGCCTGGAGCATCGTCCGCATCGGTTCCGTATATTATCTTGCGGATTCGACCTGGGATGCCGGCCTGTCCGGTTACAGATGGTTCCTGAAGGGAAGCTCCGATTTTTCCGACCATACGGCCGATGAGGAGTATACAACGGACGAATTCAGGCAGGCTTATCCCATTTCGACAGAGAATTATGTGCCGGTGGATACAACGCTTCCCCTGACGTTCCGGCATAACTGCGAATTCGCGAGCAGCATCGCGCTTCACTACATCGTCCCACAGTCGGAACTCACGGGGTATGAAAATTTCAGGCTGGTCATCCGGATGGAGAAATATGAAGAGGGTGCCGTGACGCCCGAAATCGAAACGTATACGCTCACGAAGTGGTCTGAGTACGAGCAGGACGGGGTCCCGTATTGCCGCTTTGTCTTCTCCGGCATTGTCGCATCTGAGATGAGCAGCCGGATCTATGCGGCTTTCTCGGCTGACAAAGACGGCGTGGAATACAGATCGGCTGTCGACGTTTACAGCGTCAGGGATTACGCGTATAACCGCCTTACGAAGACGACGTCGGACACCTACCGGACGTTCCTCGTGGACATGCTGAACTACGGCGCCGCGGCGCAGACTCATTTCAACAAGAATACGGGGAACCTCGCGAACGCGGATCTGACACCGGAGCAGCAGGCGTACGGTACGCAGGGAGAGCCTGATTTAGAAAATAACGAGACCGAAGTGCCGTTGGAAGGAGCCATTGCGGAGATCGACGGCAAGAACCTTGTGTTCGGCTCGAGCGTCTTCCTCCGGTACCGGATGACCTTCGCGGACGGGCAGGACATGAGCAAAGTGGAAATCGTCTTCAAATATACGGACAGCAAGGGTGTGACGCGGAAGCAGACGGTGAAGGCCTCGAAGTTCATGACGAGCGGCTCCTATTACACGGCGGACTGCACGATCGTTATCCCGTCCGATATGCGGTGTGTGGTCAGCGCGGTCATCTGCGACGGCAGTACGCCCATCAGCAGCACGCTGAACTACAGCATCGAGACGTACGTGTACAGCCGGCTGAAGGCCTCGACAAGCGAGACGTACAAGAATCTGATCCGTGCGATGATGAAGTACGGCATCTCCGCGGAAAACCATTTTTCGTAACTGAAGGGAACGCCCGGTGTCTTTGGGCTGCCGGGCTCACAGAACTTGAGGAGAAAAGACAGAAGATGGATCTGAATGCAGCAACCGGGATCGTTCTCGCGTCCCAGTCTCCCCGAAGGAGGGAGATCCTGGCTTTGGCCGGAATCCCTTATACGGTCCGGCCGGCAGAGGGAGAGGAGCACTGCGCGGAGACTGCGCCGGAGCTTCTCACGATGGCTCTTTCAAAGGCCAAAGCAGAGGAAGTATTTGAAAAGGAAGCGGCAGAGACCGAAGGACCTGTGACTGTTCTCGGCGCAGATACGGTGGTCGCATACGGCGGAGAGATCCTCGGGAAACCGAAGAGCCGCGAGGACGCGTTCCGGATGCTCCGGATGCTGTCCGGACGGACGCATCAGGTATACACGGGCGTCACGCTGATCGCGCGCGACCCGGAGAAGGGAACGCGCTCCCGCACATTCTTTGAGAAAACGGACGTGACTTTCCACGAGCTTACGGATGACGAGATATGGGCTTATATCGACACGGAGGACCCGCTGGACAAGGCCGGGGCCTACGGCATCCAGGGGATCTTCGGGAAGCACATCAGAAAGATCGACGGGGACTACTACAACGTGGTGGGCCTGCCGATCCAGAGAGTGTATATGGAATTGAAGACACTGTAAAACAAACGACCCGGGAATCTATGATTCCCGGGTCGTGATCTTATAAGTGGAGCATAGGGGATTCGAACCCCTGGCCTCTTGAATGCCATTCAAGCGCGATCCCAACTTCGCCAATGCCCCGAACAATGTGATCATACCACATCTTTCGGGAATTGTCCATAGGGAAAGCGGATTTTAAATATCACCGGAAATCACTTCTTAAAAATCTCTGAAAGAAGTGCCTCATATTCCTGCATTGTGATCTGCTGGTCCTTGAAGGTAAATGTACTGTTTTCATCGTAGCGGTTCTGGTCCGGCGCGTCCCAGTATTCTCAACCTTCAACACCTGTCGAGGGCGGTAATATACTGCACTGTATGTGCTGGTCCTATAACACCATCAAAGCAAACCTTGACGACATCAAGGCGGCA
>JAFRVD010000056.1 GCA_017441825.1 Lachnospiraceae bacterium | reverse complement strand
TGTTCTTCACAAAACTATTATACCAGAAGGCGGCAGTGGGCTCAACCTCGCTGTCGCTTTTCTTTATCCGAAATCGCGAAAACTTGCAGAGACTGGCCCGATTGCGACTTCCGGCGACGGCCTTGCGAAAACGAGGCACTGAGCATTCACTCAGTGCCTCGTATCTTAGGTGAGGTGTTTTTTGACACCCCCTTTTTTATTTTTATTTCGAGCGATCCACATGGATCCACGCAGGGGGCTCGGCGGTCTCGGCAGTTAATGAGGCAAGCGCGCAGCGCGCAGGCGAATTTAGTGCCGTTAGGGACACCGCCGCTGTGCGAGAGCTGTACCCCGGAGTGGACCATGAGGATCGCTCTACGGATACCTTCGTCGCAGCAGTTGCTCCGGGAGCAGAAAAACCTTACTGCCGCCCCGTCGACCCGAAGCCCCCGCGGTTTTCTCCGCTAAGATAACCCGTCTCTTCGAATTCGATGACCGGCTGGTGCCGCATGATGCGGAACTGGCAGATCCGGTCGTTCGCGCGGACCACGGTGTCCCGCGTGGCATACATCGGCACGAACCACTGGTCGTCGTTCCCGCAGTAGGATTCGTCCACCACGCCGAAGCTGTTGGCCTGTAAGAGCCCGTAGTTCCTGAACGTGGAGGAGCGGGGGACCACGTGTGCTTCGTACCCCTCGGGGAGCCGGATGGCGACCCCTAAGGGGATCAGCTTATATTCACCGCACCTGAACGTGACGTCCTCCGCTGCGCGGAGGTCGATCCAGTCCGACCGCCCGTCAATATAGCGGAGCTTCTCGACCCGGTCCGTCAGGTACCGGATCTCGACTTTCACAGATCTCTCATCCATCGAGCCCCCTCCTCTTCCGCGCGTTCAGCACCACGTGGTGCATGAGGACCGCCGTCGTGACGGCGCCTACCCCGCCCGGGACCGGCGTCAGAAGAGACGCCTTCTCGGAAACGGACGCAAGCAGGCAGTCGCCCACGATCTCCCCGCTTTCATTCACATTGATGCCGACGTCAAAGACCGCGGCGCCGTCCTTCACATACGTCCCGTCCACCATTTCGGGCTCGCCCACGCAGACGAACAAAAGCTCCGCCTCCCGCGCCACACCGGGCGTATCCACAGTCTTCCTGTGGCAGACGGTGACAGTCGCGTTTTCCTTCATGAGCATCATCGCAAGCGGCTTCCCGACCACCATGGACCGGCCGATGACTGTTGCACGCTTCCCTTCCGGGTTTATGCCCGCATAGTGAAGCATCTCCATAACAGCTTCCGCGGTGCAGGGGCCGTGGACGGTCTTACCCGCAAACAGGTCGGCGAGGTTCTTTGGCGAGATGCAGTCAACGTCCTTCACAGGGTCGAGCACGCGCATCACATCGTCCTCTTTGATCGTCTTCGGAAGCGGCCGGAACAGAAGGATCCCGTCCGTGTCAGGGTCTTCATTGACGCCCCTGAAAAGCTCCATAAAGTCTTCATGAGTGATCTCGCGCGGCGCTGTCACGGTCTCCGTCCGGATCCCGAGCTTTTCCGCAAGCTTCCGCGCATTGTTTTCATAGGCGAGGTCCGACGGGTCCTCGCCGAGCCGCACCATCACAAGCTTAGGCGCACACGGAAGCGCCTCCGATTCCTCCCGGATCCTATTAAGCAGTTCTTTGCGAACGTCCGCGCCTTTTATAAGCTCCATATCATCCTCCGATCCGTTCTTCAGTCCTTTCCAGCGTCTCCCGGGAAAGCTTTTCCCCCTGTGAAAGCGAACGCTCATACCGTTCGCGGTACCGCGCTGTCCGCACGGGGTCCTTCATGCTTTTCAGGTTGATCAGGACGTTCATCCCCGCGCCTTTCACAGCCGTTCCGAGGAACGACGCCCCCACGCCGGTATCGCTTACGGAAAGCGGACTGACGAGCTCGACCGTCCGCCGGAGTACCCTGAGCGCCTGGCACGCGTAGTCCATGACCTGCAGCGGGATCTCCGTCGCGTCGATGAGCGCCCGCTCCATAAAGCTTTCGCGGATCTGTCTTTCCTCCTCCGTCTTTCTGGGAAGCCCGTAGGCCTTCTGTAACGGCAGGAAGACTTCCTCATCCTTGTCGGCAAGGGAAAGGAACACGTCCCGAAGTGTTTCAAGCTCCGAAAGCGCTTCCCGAAGCTCCTCTTCGTATTCGGCATATTTCTTCTTGCCGATCGTTAAGTTGAGCGACATGGCGCCTAAAGAGACGCCCATCGCCCCGGAGACCGCCGATGCCCCTCCCCCTCCCGGGACCGGGGCCGAGGAGCTGAGCTCCGTAAGGAAATCGTCGATGGCGTAATCTGTGATCATATATGCTTTTCCTTTCTTTTTTCACGAAGCCTTCCCGGCAGAAACGCTTCCCATGTGCGTCTTAAGCACTCCTTGAAGCCGTCCCCGTCCGCGGAAAGCCGCATTACGATGAACACAGTGACTGCGAACCAGAACCATGTGGTGGGGTTCGAAAACCAGGTCGTAAAGAACGCAAGCGCCGCGTAGACCGCAAGCTGGACGTAAAGAAGTACTGCAGCCGTGTTCCGCTTCCGGAGGAGCGCCTCTGCATAGCCTGTGAATGCGCCGAACAGCACGCCGAACAGCAAGGTGCCTGTAACTCCGAAGTCTCCGTACGCGTCGTACAGGACAGTGAGCGTGGTGAGCTCCTCTATGGTCAGGTACTGCTCCACTGAAAGGAGCGACGCGACAGGCGGCAGGAACTTGGCTCCCGTAAGTGCGAACAGCGGGAACAGCTGCCGGATGCCAAAGCTGTAATGCTGAAGATTCTCCGTTAGGAGATTCAGGTTTTCAAAGTTATTGACGATATAGGTATATACGTACTGGAAGGCTGCAGGCGTCTTCGAGTCCCTGAACTGAAAGATTTTTTCCAGGTACCCTTCCGGATAGTGCCTCATGGACATAAGGAGGATGACGCCGGCCGCAAACACCAGGAAAACGCCAAGGAAGAAAAGCGCGAGCGTCCGGGTCTTGAAGCGCCGCTGCAGAAGAAGCGCCGTCATGGCAGGGAGCGCCGCCGTGAACAGGATCTGGAGCTTTGAGAGCATCAGCACGTAGATCAGGAAAATGCAGCCTGAAAGCGCCGAAAGAACAAGCTTCTCCCTGACAGTGGTCTTACCCGAAAACAGGTATAATACCGAAAGCACCGGTACGAACATCATGGAAACGATGAAATAGTGGATGCCGGTAATGTGGAACGCCGTGTACGCGTGAGGCTTGTCCGAAAGGATCGGAAGCTCGCCGCGAAAAACGATGCATTCGGCTGCGAAAGAAAGGAAGCCTGCAGCAAAGATCACGAGTATGCAGGACATGAGCTTCTTCCGGTATTGCTCAGGTGTACCGGAAAGCGCCAGTCCCCGGGGCTCAGGCGATATCTCTTCGGCCCGCCTGAATGCCCCGGAAATAAGGTCGTTCACGAGAAGCGCGGAAAAGTAGAATAAAAAGACAGAGACCCACATGCGGATGCCCCAGACGGACTGCAGGTGGCTCAGCTTGAGACATGACAGCGAGATGCCGCCGAGCCAGGACACTGTGAGGAGGAGCCGAAGGTCCAGAAGCGCCTTCCGCTCCGAATAAAGGACAGCAGCCTCAAAAAAGCACAGGAAAAGAAAGAGGCCGAACGAAAGAACCGTCTGGCCCCGGGATGATGCGGCTGCCGCTGTAATGAATAAAAGCATCCCGACAGGATACCTGAGAATCGTACTGATTCGTTTCCGCATGCTTCCTGATCTCTCTACCGAAAAAGAACCCGGAAGCCCGGGTTCTTTTTCGTTCTTTATGTCTGATCCGGTCAGTTCTTTCTTAAAAAGTCCGGGATCCGGATGGACTGCTCATCTCTTCTCGCTCTGGGACGGTTGTAATGCTCAAGCGGCATATCCAGCTCATCCTCAGCGGGCTGCTCCGGACGGGTCCCCGAAAGGAAGGACGGCCTGTTCGGACGGTTTGCCTTGTCATCCGCACTGCCTTCTTCCGGACCGCGGTCCTTTGCGATCTTCTTCTTAATGTCGTCAATGCTCTTCCCTGCCGGGATGTAATCTCTGGAATTGTCCGCAACGCCGGTCGCGATGACTGTGATGGTAACCGTATCCTCCGCGGTCTCTCTGTAAGAGGTACCGAAGATGATGTTCGCGTTCGGATCCGCGATCTCGCGGATGGACTCCACCGCCTCGTTCGCTTCGATCAGGCCGACTGCACCGGAGATGTTCACAAGCACATGGCTTGCGCCGTCGATGGTGGTCTCAAGCAGCGGGCTGGAGATCGCGATACGCATTGCCTCCGCGCACTTGTCTTCTCCGGATGCGGAGCCGATGCCGATATGGGCAAGGCCCTTGTCGCGCATGACTGCCTGCACGTCCGCGAAGTCCATGTTGATCTCACCGGGCTCGTTGATCAGGTCCGTAATGCCGCGTACAGACTGCTGCAGCACTTCGTCCGCTTTACGGAGAGCGTCCGGCATGCTGGTGCGCCTGTCTACGATCTGCAGGAGCTTGTCGTTCGGGATCACGATGAGCGTATCCACATACTGGCTCAGGTTTTCAATGCCCTTCTTCGCGTTGTCCGCGCGGGTCTTTCCTTCAAACTGGAACGGCTTTGTCACGACGCCCACTGTCAGGATGCCCATATCCTTTGACGTCTTGGCAATGACGGGAGCCGCACCGGTACCGGTACCGCCGCCCATGCCGCAGGTCACGAACACCATGTCTGCACCCTTGAGGAGGTTTGTCAGTTCTTCGAGGCTCTCTTCCGCAGCCTGTGCACCCTTCGCGGGATCCGCGCCGCAGCCCAGGCCCTTCGTCAGCTTCGCGCCGATCTGAAGCGTCTGTGCCGCCTTGCATAACAGCAATGCCTGTTTATCTGTATTAACACCGACGAATTCTACGCCGCTGACGTTTTCTTCAACCATGCGGTTTACCGCATTGTTGCCCGCGCCGCCGACACCAACCACTATGATCCGTGCGCCGCTTTCAACTTCATTCACATTAATTTCTAACACGGTCCTTCCTCCTTCACTGAATGGACATGGCAGACCTTTTGCATTTGCCGGTCAGACTACATCTAAATATACACGATTGACCATGAAAAAGTCAACATTGTTTTCCAAATAATTAATCCGGGTGCTTTACGGCACCCGTTTTCTCAGGCATCAGACTTCCTCAAGGATTAAAATTCATCAAATTAGTTGTTATTTTACAACTTCAAATGTGTATTTTCCATCTTCGCTGCCAGGATCGTAATTTTCAAGATGCAGTGTTCCCGAAAGACCGATGAGACTCGGATAGAGGTCCAGGAACGTCTTGAATTTTTCGTCCGTATACTCCGTACCGCCCAGCATGACGGTGATCTTTCCCGTCACGAAAATATAATCCCTGAGACTGCAGTATACTCTTTCGCAGGGGATCCCGTATGCGCGGACACGCTCCGCAAGGGCGAGCGCGTCCGTAAAGAGTTCGTCGTTCCACGCCGGGACCTTCTCATAGCGCGCCGTCCCTCTCGCGGAAAACCCCCAGAGGATCGTAAGCTCCTCCGGGCAGGAATCACAGAATTCCGTCACGACTCCCTTTTCATTGACCACGGAATACCCGTGCTCCTCTTCTAAAACACAGTCCGAAGGGATCTCCTTCACCGTGATCCTGACGGACTTAAGCCCGGTGATGCGGATACTGATCTTTTCAAAGAGGTCGTTCGAGCGGGGCCCCATGACCATTTTGAAAAGAACGGAAGAAAGCCGCCGCTCTTCTTCGGGAAGGATCATCTGAAGCGCATCTTCCCTGTCGACATGCTCCGTCCCCGTAACGGTCACCTTGTCAAACCTGACAAGATACAGGAGAAGCACGAGAAGCCCTGTCGCAAAGATCACAAAGAACAGTATTTTTCCGCCTCCGGACCTTCCGGGTTTTTCTCTCTCCATCCGATTCAGCTCTCCCCTTCCGGCAGCATGTCCCGGACCAGCTTTTTGAACAGGTCTCCCCGTTCTTCGTAGTTATTGAACATTCCCCAGCTTGCAC
>JAFRVD010000055.1 GCA_017441825.1 Lachnospiraceae bacterium | reverse complement strand
ATCTGACCGGCGCCCGGGAGTCCCTCAAGATGAGCCTTCATCTTTATAAGGAAAATATCAATGCCCGGAACCTCCTGGGCCTTGTTTACTATGCGATGGGAGAGTCTGCGGAAGGCCTGAAGGAGTGGGTCCTTTCGAAGAACCTTTCGGAGAAGAACAACATCGCGGACCGGTTCATCAACACGATGAAGCGGAACATGCACGACCTTGACAGCGAGGACCACGGGATCCGAAAGTATAACCAGGCGCTCGGGTACGCGCAGAACGGCGCAAGGGACCTTGCGACCATCCAGCTGAAGAAGGTCGTGGCGGTGCATACCAACATGGTCAAGGCGTACGAGCTTCTCGCGCTCCTCTATATGGCGGACGGGAAGTACGACCAGGCCAGGAAGGCGCTCACCCAGTGCCTCCAGGTGGACCACGGCAATACGTCGGCCATGTATTATATGAAGGAGCTGAACCAGATGAGCCGGCAGGGGGCGGCGCGGAACATCGGCACCGTAGGTGAAAACGACCGCGAGCAGTTGATCATCCCGGTCCGGTTCAGGGACTTCGGCACGTATCTTTCGAACGCGCTCTATATCGCGCTGGGACTTGCGATCGGCATTGCCATCGCGTGGTTCGTCGTGGTGCCGGGGAGAGTGCAGAAGGAGACCGGCGACGCCGTCGCGCAGGCCCGGTCGTACGAAGAGGAGATCAGTAATCTCACACAGGAGCTTACGGTAAAGGACCAGGAGATCGCGAACCTCAGTGAAAGCCTTGCGGAAGCGGAGAAAAAGGCTGCGGAGGTCCCGGAGACTTCGCCGTCCGAGCCCGAGCCCGAGGAGCCCGAAGAAGAAACGAATACGGCCGTCGCCCTCCGGAAGGACCTTTACAACACCGGATGGAGCGCGAACCAGAAGGCGATCCTCGCGGCGGTAGACGACTGGAACTCGGGGCAGATCACGGACATGGTGCAGAAGTTCTTTACGATCGACCCGGAGATGGTCAGCGAAGCGTACCAGCCGCACTACAGGGAACTTCTTATTATTATCGAAAATGAAGGCGTGTACAACAACATACTTGCGATGGCTTCGGATGCGGTGACCCGGGAGAGCTATGAGGAAGCGGCGGCGTACTACGACGCGGCGGCGCTCCTGCACCCGGAGAGCGATGAGATGTGCTACCGGTCCGGCCTGTGCTACGAGGCCCTGGGAGACGTGAACGGTGCTGCGGACCGCTACTACCTGACGGTGAACCTGTTCCCGGACTCGCAGTACCTGATGGACGCCTACAACCGCTACTGTGCACTGAAGGAGACGGACAGCGTGCCGGGCCTTCCGAGAGGAGTGGACGCGGAAGAGCTCACGAAGCCTGTGGATACGGGAGAACTCCTGTATCTCATGACGGGCGAGGTCCCCGGGCAGGAGACCCCTGAAGAGCAGCCCCCGGCGGCGGAGGAAGGCGAGGTACACGAGGAGGAGTGAGGCGAATGGAAAGACCGTCTTTGGCGGTCTTTCCTTATTTTTCCGCTTGACTGCTCAGTTTTCCTGTGTTATAGTATTATGGCGTTTGGAAACCAAGGGACAGGTATGCCTGTCCGACATGAATGATGGAGGTATAAGATGCGTACGAGAATTACTTTAGAGTGCACAGAGTGCCATCAGCGTAATTACAATCTGACAAAGGAAAAGAAGAACCATCCCGAAAGGATGGAGACCAAGAAGTACTGCAGATTTTGTCAGAGGCATACGATGCATAAAGAGACGAAGTAAGGAGTTTGGCTATGGCAGAGAAAAATGCAGCAAAACCCGCGTTTCTTGAGAAAATCAAAGATTTCTTCAAAGGCCTGAAGGCAGAGATCCGGAAGATCACCTGGCCGACGCGCGAGCAGACACTGAAGCAGACTGCAGCGGTCGTCCTCATCTCCGCGGTCATGTGCGGCTTCATCCGTCTGATCGACGTGCTTACCGGACTCGTAGTAAATGCTGTAAGTCACATCTTTTGATGAGGTGCAGGTATGGAAGAGGCCAAATGGTATGTTGCTCATACCTATTCCGGTTATGAGAACAAGGTGAAGGTTGACATTGAAAAGACCATCGTCAACCGGAACCTTGGAGAACAGATCCTGGAGGTTTCCGTTCCCACAGAAGAGGTCGTAGAGGTCAAAAACGGCGTCAAGAAGGTGACTGAACACAAGCTGTTCCCGGGGTACGTCCTGATCCACATGATCATGAACGACGACACCTGGTACGTAGTCAGGAACACCCGCGGCGTCACGGGCTTTGTAGGCCCGGGCTCGAAGCCGGTCGCGCTCACGGAAGAAGAAATGTTCAACATGGGCATCGGCGGAGAGAAGCACAGCATCGTGGTGGATTATGAGGTCGGCGATGAAGTCACCGTTGTGAACGGTGCATGGCGCGACACCATGGGCGTCATAAGCGCCATCAACAAGCAGAAGCAGACCGTCACCATCATGGTCGACATGTTCGGCCGCGAGACCCCGGTAGAACTGGGATTTACGGAAGTCAGGAGAAAGTAACACACCGGGGGCGACCCTGGTGGTGGGAGGGAGATTCCCGTTAGTTACCACATTTTAGGAGGTGCCACTATGGCAAAAAAGATTGAGGGTTTCATTAAGTTACAGATTGCCGCCGGCAAGGCAACACCGGCTCCGCCTGTAGGTCCGGCTCTCGGACAGCATGGTGTGAACATCGTACAGTTCACCAAGGAATTCAACGCGAAGACCGCGGACAAGGGCGACACGATCATTCCGGTCGTCATCACAGTCTATGCTGACAAGAGCTTTACATTTATCTTAAAGACACCGCCTGCGGCCGTTCTTATTAAGAAGGCCTGCAAGATCGAGCACGGCTCGGGTGTTCCGAACAAAACGAAAGTTGCAACTCTTTCCAAGGAAGATCTTCGTAAGATCGCAGAGACCAAGATGCCTGACCTCAATGCGGCAAGCATCGAAGCAGCCATGAGCATGATCGCCGGCACGGCGCGCAGCATGGGTGT
>JAFRVD010000054.1 GCA_017441825.1 Lachnospiraceae bacterium | reverse complement strand
GGTACGAAAATCGGAAGCTCATACTGGAGGTGCTTATCGGGCGTCTTCGCGCGGTTCTGTTCGATGATGCCGATCCATCGAAGATCCTCCACCATCTTCTGGGTGTCTTCCAGAGACATACCGTTCTTCTCCGCGAGCTCTGCCACAGTGTACGGCACGCGGGTCTTTTTAAAGCTCAGCAGGAACTTTACCTGCTCCTTCGTAAGGATCATGTTCAGCATCCAGTATTCCGGATCCCGGTTGTTGATCTTTCCTGTAAACTTTTTCACATACCGGTCTGTGATGAGAGTCGCCAGCTTCAAAACCAGCTTCTCCTTCTCCGGATCTTCTGCCACGTAATTCGGGTCCTGCCAGTAATCCCCGGCGTTGATCATCGGGTCTCCGGGTTTCCATTCTTCAAGGCTCTTTCCCATTTCGTTCCTCCAGGATTGCTTATTGTATTATTCTTTTGTAACTATTCAACAAACAGAGCACAAAATCCATTATATTATAGTCATTATATACGAAATATGACGGTGATTCAATAGCGGAATACTGTAAAACTGTGGTCTGAAACCGTGACCTGTGATATGAAACCTTCTAGTGAAGGCGGCAGTCGACACATTGTCAATCCTCCGGGTTAAGACAGGGATAACAGGAATAACCTTCAAAGAATACGTTGACAAGGAACTCTGCCTTTCATATAATGAAAACGAGGAGTACTGCCGCAAGCGGTTGGCCTCGTTAAGGGTTATCGAATGACAACCGTCACTGGTCAGAGTGGCGGTTGTCGCGTTTAATGACAATAGTAATCGTTAATCCAAACAAATGGATCGTGATCGTTATCACCCGCATAGTCATCACCTCCTTTCGAAGATGATGGCCAACCGCCTGCGCTTTTAGCAGTACTCCTCTGCTCTTCGAATCATCTCGAAGAGCTTTTTAAATTTATCATATCTTCTGCCATGTGTCAAATATATTTTGTCTTTCAGCATTCTGTTTTTAACATTTTGTACACAAATCAATGTACTGATCGTGTCTGGATCTGTATACGTCTGAACGGCTGTCAGACAGATTATCACGTGCTTTATAATATCTTGTCTATTTCCCTGCAGACCTGTATAATGAATATAATGATTACAGTGTTGACAAGATGATTACTGACTGCTGTACCGTTACAGCATCCTATTTCACAAGGAGGGCTTCAATGTTCAACTTTAACTATTTCACTCCAACGAAAGTCGTTTTCGGCAAAGAGACCGAACTTCAGGTCGCGGACCTCATCAGGGAATTCGGCGGCACAAAGGTGCTGATCCACTACGGTGGGGGCAGCGTGATCCGTTCGGGACTCCTCAAAAAGGTCACGGATATCCTGGACGGCGCCGGGATCGCCTACGTCACCCTTGGCGGTGCGGTACCGAACCCGCATCTCGGCCTTGTTTATGAAGGCATCGACCTCTGCAAAAAGGAAGGTGTGGATTTCCTTCTGGCTGTGGGAGGCGGCAGCGCCATCGACTCCGCGAAGGCCATCGGCTACGGCGTGACCAATGAAGGCGATGTATGGGACTTCTATGATTACAAGAGAGAAGCTACGGCCTGCCTTCCTCTGGGCGTCATCCTGACTTTGGCGGCCACCGGAAGCGAGATGAGCGATTCCTCCGTCATCACCAAGGAAGAGGGCCTCGTAAAGCGCGGCTACAGCAGCGACTACTGCCGGCCGAAGTTCGCCATCATGAACCCGGAGCTCACGATGACGCTTCCGGATTACCAGACCGCCTGCGGCTGCACCGATATCATGATGCACACCATGGAACGCTATTTTACGAACGGCGGGAACATGGAGATCACGGATGCTTTAGCAGAAGGACTGCTCCGCACCGTTATGGTGAACGCGGAGATCCTCAAAAAGGATCCGAAGAATTACGACGCGCGCGCGGAAGTGATGTGGGCCGGAAGCCTTGCCCATAACGGCCTGACAGGCTGCGGCAACGACGGCGGCGACTGGATGACTCATAAGCTCGAGCATGAGCTCGGCGGCCTTTATGACGTCGCGCACGGCGCAGGCCTTGCGGCCATCTGGGGCAGCTGGGCAAGATACGTCATGAAGGACTGCCTGCCCCGGTTTAAGCGTTTTGCCGTGAACGTCATGGGCGTCGCGCCTGAAGGCACGGATGAAAAGATCGCCCTCAAGGGGATCGAAGCGATGGAGGCTTTCTACAGAAGAATCGATATGCCCACGAACCTTCGGGAGCTCGGCGTGAACGCCACAGACGAAGATCTTGCGCTCATGGCGCACAAGTGTGCCGTCGGCGTAGACGGCGCCATGGGTTCCGCGAAGCTGCTCTATGAAAAGGATATGCTGGCCATCTTCAAAGCCAGCGTGTAAATTCAGGAGGTATCAGTATGGTAATTAACAGAGAGGGAGTTTCATTCGCCGCAGATGTTTTTGCTCCGCGCAAGGTCTGACAAGGGACGATACCTGCACGGAGCGGTCGGAAAGCGTTATCGTCCGATCAGGCTTTGCGCCGCATTCATTCATAAAATGATAAAGGAGCAAAGCCATGAAAAAAACGTTTTCATTCAAAGAAATGCGCAGTTTTCTGCTGCTTTGGGGCTCGCAGACTGTATCCCAGCTGGGAACAGCCATGGTGGATTATGCCCTGATCATCTGGGTATACGGGCAGGCCGGAACGGCTTCCAGTATCACCCTGCTGACGATCTGTACTTTTTTGCCGACGATCTTTTTCCGTTTCCTGGCCGGGAGCGTCGTGGACCGGTGGGATAAAAAACGTGTCATGCTGATTGCGGACCTGATTGCTGCCTGCGGAACGCTGACTGTGTTTATTTTGTATTCCTTTGATTCGCTGAAGATCTGGCATCTGTACGTGATCAATTTTCTCTTAAGTTTCATGAACGCCTTTCAGGAACCGGCGTCCTTTGTGGCGACCAGTCTGCTGGTCCCAAAGGAATACTATACCAAAGCCGGCGGTATTCAGGGCTTCGGCGGCGCCGCAGTCTCCATTCTGGCCCCGGCGCTTGGCGCACTTTTGATTTCCCTGGGTGGGATCAGAACAGTGCTGATCTGTGACCTCGCGACTTTCGCGGTGGCGTTTTTCACGCTGCTGTTCCTGATCCGGCTTCCCGAGCAGGAGATCTCACAGAATGAAGAAGAGTCGTTCAAAGAGACCTGCATGGCAGGGATCCGATTCCTTCGGGAACACAAAGCGATCTTAAAGATCACACTGTTCCTGGCTGTCGTCAATTTCCTGGCGAAGCTAGGCAACGATGGCATGCTGTCTCCGTTTATCTTAGGGAGAACAGGCAACAACCAGCCGGTACTTGGCGCGGTACAGAGTGCCGTGGCCATCGGACTCCTGGCCGGCAGCCTGATCGTAACTGTCATGAAGCCTGCAAAGAAACGGATGAGGCTCGTATTTATTACTACCGGGCTGATTTTTTCCGGGAACATCATCATGGCTCTGACCTCCCGTTCCTGGCTCTGGTGTGCTGCGAGCATCTGGTCTTACGCATTTGCAGCAGTGATGAACGTCAACCTGGACACAGCGATGCGGGAAAAGGTTCCCCTGGAGATGCAGGGACGTGTTTTTTCAGCAAAAAGCACGCTCCAGAATTTTACGATCCCCCCGGCGCTGTTCCTCGGAGGCATCCTGGCCGACTATGTATTCGAGCCGTTTATGGCTGCGGATTCTCCTGTACAGCGGGTGCTGTCCGGGTTCTTCGGTACAGGTAAGGGAAGCGGGATCGGCCTCATGTTCTTTATTGTAGGTGTTATCGGTATGCTGATCAGCTTCACCAGACTGCGAAAGCCGGTTTATCATGAGCTGGACAGCGAAGAAGACACAATACAATGAACGATAATCGGGCAGGGGGATAAACCCCCTGCCCGATTATCGTTCCTGTATTTTTATATCATGTTCATTATCTGCAGTCCTGGTATAAAGCGCAGTGCGGGATAAAATCCCCGTACTGTGAGCTGAATATTCCGTGCTCGATATCCTCCCAGGTCACTGTATCATCATCCACCAAAACATAATAATCATAGTCGGAGTAGACTGCAGTGGCCGGTAGCTTTCCGGTGTAATGCATAAGGTATTTATAGCGTTCCTGGGAATCATCCTCTTCCTCGGTACTCAGCCGCGTGGCTACCGTGAAATCCTCCCCGTCATACCATACCCAATAGAAGACCAGCATCGGATACTTGTCTTTTTCCTCTTCATAGAGCTCCGGATCCGTATGTTCTTTATCCAGCGTATAATACTTCGCGAGCACTACCCAGGCTGACTGACCCTCCTGAACCTTTTCATAAAAGGCGTCCCAGGTCTCGCTGCCGGAAGTGCACTGCATCTTTTCGAAGACAGGAGCGTTTTTGTGCCGGGCCAGCGCGAGCGCATCGTCGGCGGAGAGAACCTGGTCATACCAGACCGGCGGCATGTCGCCGAATGCGAAGATCTCGCCTTCCTGCATCCAGAAAGCATACTGGTCCGGGTCGAAGCCTTCCAGAGAGACCACCTGAAGCTCGTCCTCCGAGACCGCCCTGAGCACGATCGTTTTTACGTCCGGCTCTTCTGTTTTCAGCGTGTACAGGCTGCCGTCCGTCTCGTAGCTTCCGAACAGCGCGAATGAAAAGATCATTCCGCGGCTGGTGCCGAAGGTCTGGTCCTTCGTATTGATGCTGAGATACGCAGCATTCAAGCCGCCGATCTCAGGATCCTGCTGATAGTATATGCCGTTTTTCAGCATGAATGCCTCCTCCGTTTTTTCCGGGCGATCAGCACCCTCTCCGGAATCTCCCGGCTCACCCACTGTAATGGTGATGCACGAAGATAATAACATTACTGCAGTGAGCAGCAGTACGAGCAGTATCGGTTTCCTGTGTCCGGTCATTTTGATCCCTCCTTGACGTATTTTTTATGATGTACTGTCTTCCAATCGCGAAGATCCGGCTTCTGTTATTTCTCAGTCATTTTTATTATATCGTCCCGGGCGCAATGATTCAACAGGTGAAACGGCGGATTGCCGGGAGCCATGGATCAATGGTATAATACAACTGCTTCCGTATACCACGAGACCCATCAAAAAGAGGAGAATCGACATTATGACCATTCTCGAAAACAGCCTGATCCATGAACTTCCGCCGCTGCCCGGCAACCCCAGAAACAGCGAGGGAGATTTTCTCCGCCTGAAGGGCGGGCGGATCCTCTACGCGTACAGCCGCTACGGCGGAAATTCTCTCTCCGACGATGCTCCCTGCGATATTGCGGGACTGATTTCTCTCGATCACGGAGAATCCTTTTCAGCGCTTCCGGAGCTTCTCGTCAAGGCCGCTGACCACGGTGTCAAAAACGTCATGAGCGTTTCCATGGTCCGCCTCCAAAGCGGGGAAGCCGTGATCTTCTACCTCTGCAAATATGAGAAAGGAACGAACATCTTCCTCCGGCGGATTCGGGAAGCCCGTGACTCTGCTTCCGAAAAGGCCTTCTCCGAGGGATTCTCTCTTTCCGATCCGGAGCTCGTATACGAAGGGCGAAACCAGGCCTATCTTGTCATGAACAACAGCCGGGTCCTCGTAAAAAGAGACGGCTCTTTGATCCTGCCGGTGGCGGTGCATCAGCTGATCATGGAAGCCGACGGCCACACCCACGGGGAATACAGAGGTGAAGCTGTCTTCATTCAGGGAGACCGCGATGCCCGCGCTTTCCATGTGCTCTCCGGGCCGCACGCACTCACGCCCATAGGTCATTCCCGGACCGGGCTGCAGGAGCCCTGCATCACAGAGCTTCCGGACGGGCGTCTCCAGGCGCTGTACAGAACGGACCTCATGAGCCAGTACGAAAGCTTCTCTGAAGACGGCGGCAGAAGCTTCAGTCCGCCGCTGCCGTCCCGCTTTACGTCTCCGGATTCTCCCATTGAAATTGCTGAGAATCCTTACGTCCAAAGCACAGGGGACGGCTTCCGGTTCCTGGCCGTCTGGAATCCTGTACCGAATTACAACGGCCGGCTTAAGCCAGGCTCACCGTGGATCACGGCGGGTCGTACTCCGCTGGTTGCCGCTGCATCCTCCGACGGGCTCGCTTACGGAGAGCCTCTTGTGATCGAAGACGACCCGGACCGCGGCTTCTGCTACCCTGCCGTCTTCTTTACCGGTCCGGACACTTTTCTTCTGGCGTACTGTGCCGGAAACGCGGCGGACGGCAACTGTCTTGCCGGACTCAGGATCCGGAAGATCCGCATACAGTAACATACGGGCGGCTTTCGTGGCCGCTCCCAAAAGCATACGGGCGGCTGCTTCGGCAGCCGCCCGCAGACGTCAGTGACAGTCCTCAAACACTACCGAATGCCGAATCCAGTCGCCGGACTGGGAACTGATGAGTCCGTGTTCGATATCTTCCCAGGTGACCGAATCGTCATCGACGAGGACGTAATAATCATATTCGGAATAGACCGCGCCGGCCGGCATTTTCCCGGTGTAATGCATAAGATGCCTGTAGGTCTCCCGGCTTTCCGCCTTCTCCTCGGTGCTCATCCTTGTGGACACCGTGAATTCCTCTCCGTCATACTCGATGACAGAGATGAACAGCTGCGGATACAGATCTTTCTCTTCTTCATAGAGCTCCGGCGAGACGCGGTCTTTGTCCAGGGTGTAATAATGCACGACGATGACCGACGCCTCCTCCCCGCGGGAAACACGGGTACTGAAGGTCCGCCAGGTTTCATAGCCGGAGGTGCACTGCAGGCCCTCGACCACGGGGAAGTTCGCTCTCCGTGCCTCTTTCAGGGCGTCATCCGCGCTCATGGGCTCATAATACCAGAGACCCGGCATCCGGTCGCTCGCGTAGGTCTCTCCCTCATGGATCCAGAAGAATTCTCCCATTCTTTCTTCCTCATAAAACGACTCATCCACGTGCAGGACCCGGAATTCTGTATCTGAAAGGAATTCTATTAGGATCTCTCCTCCCGGGTAATTGTTGACCGAAAGAGTCGCCCTGTTGCTGCCGTTCGTGACATAGGTGCCGGTCAGCGCGTAGGATATAGCTGCGTCGGCAGAAGAGATCCACTGTCCCTCATTAGGGGACTCGAATCCGGTACTGGTAAACTGGATACAGGAAATCAGACGACTGCCATCATCAGGATTCTGGTTGAAATAGATGCCCTTCTTCGGTCTCCAGGACTGTTCTTCGGCGGGTCCAGGCTCAGACTCAGAAGGTTCCTTATCTGTTTCAAAGACTATGACGGAAGAAATATCGTTTTCGTCAAAGAAGCCATCGACGGATTCAGACTCAGGCTCTATGAGGTCTGCCGTCGGTTCAGATACCTGATCAGGTGCTTCACTCTCACGGTCCGGAGTTGCAGCCGTCGGGCCGGACAGCTCCGGATTATTTCCTGCACTGCCGGACGTCCTCGGGTCCGTCATGAAGCAGGCGGACACGATGATACAGGACACAGCCGCAAGCAGCATGATCCAGAAGCCGGGCTTTTTATAGCTTATAATATTCTTCACTCTCTCCTTCACCCCCACTTCGCCGAACGCGACGGGGCACGCCGCGATCCTTCTTCTCTCCATGCTGCAGTCGAGAAGCGCCTGTGAATAGGACGCCATCTGCTCCCGGTCCATGTCCCGGATGACCTTTTCATCGCAGGCGATCTCAATGTCCCGGCACAGAAGGATATACGCGAGCCAGCAGAGCGGCTGGAACCAGTAGACCGCAAGGAGGAGATACCCGAATGGCTTCCAGAAGTGATCGAGCCTCTTAAGATGCGCCGTCTCATGGGACAGGACGTAGCGGAGGGCTTCTCCGCTCATGGAAGAAGGCACGTAGATCACCGGCCGGAAAATGCCTAAGATAAAGGGAGAACGGATCTCATCGCAGACCATCACGCGGACTCCCGTGTTCTCCGGGCCTCCGGTTTCAAGCGGGACTGAGGCTGCCACGGTCTTCCTGAGCTTTAAATAACTCACGAGCGCATAAAGCAGCAGGACTCCGGTGCCGGAAAGCCAGAGGATGGACCCGTAAGGCAGAAGGCTCCGCACCGTAAATGTACGCCTTGCGGTTTCTTCCCGGATCTCGGAGACGTTTGCGGAAGCCTCTTTCATATTGACGACAGGGGCTGCATCGTTCCGGACGGTTTCTCCCTCGGATGCCGCAGGAGCCTGTATTTTGACAGTCTCATTCGAAATAACAGTACCCCGCGGAATCAGGCTGAACGCGCTCTCCAAAGAGAACGGCAGTATAAGCCGGAGCGCTACGAGCGCCCACAGGACGCACATCACTTTCCTGGGCGCCTTTTTCAGGAAGAACCGCACGAGTACCACGGCCAGGATCAGCCAGCCGGCGTGCAGACTCAGGTTCAGCAGCTTCAGGAAAACAGTACTCATGAAGCCCCCTCCTTTCTGAACGTGTCGATCATCTTCTGTATTTCATCGGCCTCCTGCTTCGTCAGGTTCTTGCGCGAAATAAACGCCGCGATAAACGAGGGAAGGGAGCCCTGGTACGAATCCGCGATGATCTGCTCGCTTTTAGCCGAGTAGAATTCGTCTTTCGACACCAGGGAAGACACGACCCCGTTGTCGTTTTGAAGCAGTCCCTTTTCGCAGAGCTTCCGGAGCACCGTATATGTGGTCGGCTTTTTCCAGTTCAGTTCTTTTTCGCAGATCTTCACGAGTTCGCCCGAGCCCACCGGCTCGTTCGCCCAGACCAGATCCGCAAAGCGTTCCTGTACAGCACCAAGTTCCATATCGATCATGAACGTATTCCTCCCGAAAAGCAAAAAGGTTTATCGCAATAAACTCTATGCTTAGTTTACTGCGATAAACCCGCTTTGTCAAGAGACATTTTGTATTTTTTTATCCCCTCACCCGGCGCTTTGCGCTGCCTCAGGAGGAAGGAGGGTGAACTTTGCCGTTGATCAGAACCGGACCTCTTTGCCGGTCTCTGCCGCCTTGTAGATGGCTTCCAGGATCTTCGTGACTGTAAACGCTTCTTCCGGCTTCACGAGCGGCTCCGTGCCGTCGATGATAGCCTTCAGCCACTGACGGTTGTCAACAACACCGGGCTCCGCAGATCCGCCTTCAAAGTAGGCGACTGCGCCGCCGCCGGCCAGAACTTCGTCCATCAGCTGGCCGTTCCTGCCGCGGTTGTAGACCAGGCCCGAGTCCGGATAGCTCATGCCGGAGATGATCTCCGCGCCGGCCTTCGTGCCGCAAAGCGTGGTTGCCGCTTCCTTCGCGTCTCTCATGTTGATCGCCCAGGATGCTTCCAGCGTGATGGCTGCGCCGTCCTTCATCTTGATGAAGCCCATTGCACTGTCTTCCACTTCATAGGTTTCCGGATCCCAGGGTCCGAACACGTTGCCTTCGGTCGCCTGCTGAAGATGGCCGAGCTTGTAGAACACGCTGCCGGTGACAGACTCCACATCGTAGTTGTTCATGCACCACAGGGTGATGTCGAGTGCATGCGTGCCGATGTCGATGAGCGGTCCGCCGCCCTGAAGCGCCTTATTCGGGAATACGCCCCAGGTCGGAACGCCGCGGCGGCGGATAGCGTGCGCCTTGCCGTAGTAGATCTCGCCGAGGTCACCGGCTTCACAGGCCTTCTTCAGGTTCTGAACTTCCGGACGGAAACGGTTCTGGTAGCCGATCGTGAACTGCTTGCCGCTAGCCTTCCACGCGTCCAGCATCTTCTGTGCGTCTTCGGAGCTGTGGCTCATCGGCTTTTCGCAGTACACGTGTTTGCCCTTCGCGAATGCTTCCACGGTGATCTCGCAGTGGCTGACGTTAGGGGTGCAGACGTGCACAACGTCCACGTCCGGGTTTGCGCAGAGCTCATGGTAGTCTTCACATACCTGCGCGCCGGGGATGCCGTACTCTTCCGCTGCCTTCTGTGCTCTCTCGGGGATGATGTCGCAGAACGCCACCACTTCACAGAGGTCACTGTTTGCCTTCATTGCGGGCAGATGCTTCTGGTTCGCGATGCCGCCGCAGCCAACAACGCCGATTTTGAGTTTTGCCATATCATTTCTCCTTTTTGATGATTTTGCATTTGCTCAGCGCATTCCTCAGGGTATTTCGCTGAATACATAATTGCTTTTTTACCATTATACACTTAATTTACTGTTTTTTTATATCTCAGACTTTAAATTATGTACTGTTTTTGATCTCTCAGACCCCGGCCCGTGGTGAAAAGACAGACAACAGGTATATGGTAGTCATACGGGGAGGAAAGCGAACCGCCGCCGGAAAGCCCGGCGGCGGTCAGTCTGATTCATGCGTTCCCGAGAATTAATTCTCGAGCATTCTCCTTGCTTTCGCGAGATAAGTCAGATACATGAAGTATGCAACGATATCCAGAACGGATGCGATGATGATGATCACACCGCCTGCGATCATTCCGCCCTTGGACTGGAAGATCGTGCTGACGATGGTAGTGATGAGTGAAAGGACCTGAACAGCGACGATGATGTACATGATCTTATTGCCCTTTTCGACCATCACGGAATCCTTCAGGCGGGCTGCCAGATTGCTGATACCCTGAATAATGAACAGCGTAACGCAGATGCTGGCGGCACGTGAAATGATGCTGAATACGTCCGAAATATCCTTGGTCGAGAAAATGCTGGCCAGCGCGGAAAACACAAGGCCTGCAAGAATGCAGTACAGCGCCGCTCTGAATGAACCTTCATCTTTCTTGGCTGATATAACACCCGTCAGGTTCAGGATGAACGCGACCAGCATTACGATCATCGCGATGAGGGTGATGATCATCGTGATGGTAGCAATGACAGCTGCTGTTTCGTTTTCTTCCGCAATCGAAGCCGAAGCGATCATGATGATGCCGCTCACGAAGGTCAGAATGGACGAGATCAGCATGATGATCTCTGCCTTGTAGATCCGGGACACGCCCTTCTGTGCATTTGGAAATCTCATTAAAAACTCCCCTTCCTTTATTGATTCTTTTTGAAGCAAATACTTCTGATATATTCTATATCTTCCGCCTGTAATTTTCAAGTGTTTTTAAAAATTTATCATTCTGTTAAATGCACCGGATAGCTGCGGCTCCGGCGGTATGAAGTCAGTCTTCGAGCTTCATCTCCATGTATCTGCGGTAAGTGTCAAAGCCCGCCGTCTCATAGAATGCCAGCGCGCTGCGGTTGAATTCCCACATATTGAGCTCAAGCTTACGGAAGCCCTGTTCCACAGCGTAGTCCCGGATAAACCGGATCATGGCGCTGGCTGCGCCCCGTCTCCGGAAGTCCCGGTCCACGCCGAACTCGTCCACGTCCAGATAGTCCCGCACGTACATGAACGGAGTCTCCGGGCGCGTGATATGGTTCAGCACCGCGAAGCCGCAGACCGTCCCGCAGAGCTCCGCCACAACGATCTTCTTCATAGGGTCCGCAAAGATCGCAAAGATATAGTCCCTGAGTTCATCGCTGAAACCGGGCTTGAAGGTGTCGGGCTTTCCGGCAACGTGAAGGTCGTTGACCTCTTTCCGAAGGACGTTCACCCGGGGAAGGTCTTCCTCCCGGGCGAAACGGACAAGGATCGGCTGATTCGCTTTTTTCGCTGCGTCTTCCGTTTTCTCTCCGCTGCCTGAAGCCTGTTCTCCGGCGCTTTCTCCGGCACGTTCCGCTTCCCAGTCAGACCGGATCATCGCATGCCACACATCGTCACAGATCCCCTGATTATTCCTGCCTGCTCCGCGGAGGATTCCTTCTTCGATCATGCCGGCTTTCGCCATGACGCGTCCGGACTTCGGATTCTCCGGCGCATGGCACGCGGCTACGCGGTTCACGCCAACCGTTTCAAAGAGAAAACCCATTACTGCCCGGAGCGCCTCGGGCATGATGCCCCGGCCCCAGTAAGCCCTGCTCATGCAGTAGCCGATGTCTGCGGATTCCGCGGCTTCGTTCAGCTTCACCACGGAAATATTCCCGATCACGTGACCGGTCTCTTTCCATTCCATCGCCCAGTTAAAGTAACCGCCGTCCTCGTAGCGGGGGATCCAGTCGGAGAGGACCATGCGGGAGACCTCCACGCTTGTGTGCGTCGGCCAGGTCAGGAATTTCGTCACCTCCGGATCCGAAGCCCAGTTATTGTACATATCCTCAGCATCTTCGATCGTGAACCTCCGAAGGATCAGCCTGTGGGTTTCTATTGTCCGTGTGCCTGTGAGATTCATCTTTCCACCTCGATCTCCGCCAGATTCTCCGTTTCACAGTCCGCGCCGATGTAGATTCGGAACGCGCCAGGCTCCAGTACCCGCCGGTTATCCGCGCCTGTAAAAGACAGCATGTCCTTTGTGATCTCAAACGTAACGGTCTTCTCTTCGCCCGGCGCGAGGTCCACCCGTGCGAAGCCCTTGAGCTCCTTCAGCGGCCGGACAAGGGATGAAGCCACGTCGCCGATGTAAAGCTCGGGAACCGCGGTACCGGTGACTGCGCCGGTATTCTTTACGGTACAGGAGGCCGTGAAGAGGACGGTATCCTCCGCGACGTCCCTGAGAGCAGCGTCTGCAGGCACCGCACATTTAGCCTCCACCGGTCCGTACGTAAACTCCGTATAGGAGAGGCCGTACCCAAAGGGATAAAGCGGCCGGTTCGGAATGTCCGAGTAGCAGGAGGTGAAAATGCCGGGGTCATCCAGTCCCTTCGGCCGCCCCTGCCGGTACTCGTTGTAGCAAAGCGGCAGCTGCGACACCGAATACGGCATGCTCATCGGGAGCCTTCCCGAGAAGTTCACCTTGCCGGTCAGGACGTCCAGGATGCCGGGACCTCCCATCACTCCCGGGAGCCACGCGTACACGATCGACTTCGCGTATCCGGAGAGCTCACGAAGGTCCAAAGGCCGTCCGGCAAAAACCACTGCAGCTACGTTCGGATTCACCGCCGCGACTGCCTTCGCGAGCCTCAGGTGATTCGCGGGAAGCGTGATCTCCCCGCGGCCATTCGCTTCACCGCTCATGGTCACATGCTCGCCGATGAATAAGACCACCTTGTCCGCATCGCGGGCGGCTTCCACCGCCTCCGTAAGCAGCGCTTCATCGTCCAAATCTTCCGGACCCGGCAGAATGCCGCATTCACGGACCTTCTCGATTATGTGCTCTGAACGCACGTCCATGTAGTCGTTCCGCCGGATCATCTTCGCGCCTTCCGCGAACCGGAACCTGATCCCCGGGAATTCTTCAGCTGCGGTCTTGACAGACACGCAGTCCTCCGTCCTTCCCGTGGGCGCCCAGTGGCTGTTCAGCTCCTGCGTCAGGGCGTAAGGCCCGATCATCGCGACCGTTTCGCCTTCATGAAGCGGCAGAATACCGTTCTTTAAGAGCACCAGGCTCTCAGAGACCGCCTTCCGTGCCGCAGCTCTATTCTCTTCCGTGAGGGTCACCTGCTGCTCCCGGACGCTGTCCGCGTCCTTATACGGGTTTTCGAACAGTCCCAGATCGTTTTTGAGCCGCAGGATCCTAAGGACCGCCGCGTCGATCGCGTCCTCTGAGATCCGCCCTTCCTCAACGTGCTTTTTCAGGTAATCCGCGTAGGTCAGCGAGCTCATCTCGATGTCCACGCCCGCGTCCGCCGCAAGAAGCGCGGCCTCCGCTTCGTCCGCGGCAAAGCCCATGATGTCCATTTCGCGGACTGCGTTCCAGTCCGAAATGACGGTGCCTTTAAAGCCCCACTCATCTCTCAGGATCCCCTGAAGAAGGTGCTTATTGCCGCTCGACGGTACTCCGTTGATCGTATTAAACGACGTCATGACCATTTCCACGCCGACCTTCACGGCTTCATGGTACGCCGGAAGGTAGTACTCCCGGAGGCTGTGCTCGGAGAGCTCCGCCGCCGTGTAGTCACGCCCTGCCGTGGACGCGCCGTAGCCCGCATAGTGCTTGATGCACGCCGCCACGTGATCTTTATAGAGGTCTGCGGCGCCGGTTCCCTGGAAGCCCTCCACATAGGCGCGGCCGACCGTCCCGTTCAGGTACGGATCTTCGCCCGGAGACTCCATAACGCGTCCCCAGCGGGCGTCCCGCACAAGGTCGAGCATCGGCGAAAACGCGACGTGGATGCCGGCGGCCGCGGCTTCTTTTGCGGCGATCTCCGTGCCCTTCCGGACCATTTCCGGGTCGAACATGGCACCCTGCGCAAGGGGGATCGGGAAGACCGTACGGAACCCGTGGATCACGTCCATCATGAACAGCATCGGGATGTGGTGCGGCTGGCTTTCGACAGCCTTCTTCTGGATGGTGTTGACCCGGTCCGCACCCCAGACGCTCAGCGTGCTGCCCATAAGGTACAGCTCCTCTTCGGAGACCTTTCGGTCAAGACTCGTCCCGCTGTCTTCAGCCGCACCGCTGTAGAAGCCGCCCGGAAGCTGCACCATCTGGTAGATCTTCTCCGTAAGGCTCATGTCCTTCAATAATTCAAGCAGTTTCTCTTCTGTCATAGTCTTCTGTCTCCCCCTTTGTCAGGATCCTGTCCCGGAGTTCTCTTTTTTCTTCTTACTTTTCAGCTTCTTTCATGAGGAAGGCTACAAGCTCAGACGGCCCCTTTTCCTCAGTATAGGCCTTGTCTCCAAACCACATGCGGCAGGGCTCGTTGTCCGTGTACGGCTTCCAGTAAGGCATGTCCGTTCCATCGGCGTCCTTCCCGTTCGGGTCGCCGCACTTGATAAAGTTCGCCCAGTAGTTGCACATCTGACGTGCGAGGTCGTAATGCTTGCCGGTAAAGGGCCGCCAGCACTTCGCGAGGGTCTCAAAGAAGAACCACAGATCGCTCGAGTGGAAAGTGCCCGGCTTGTCCCAGCCCGGGATCTCCGGGTCGAACACCCAGTAGTAGATGGGCGTCTTTTCGCCCGTCACGGCCTTCGCGTGCGCAAGGCGCCGCGCGGAGAATTCGATGTGCTGGACGGATGCCTTATAAAGCATCTCTTTGATCGCTCCGGTCTTCGAAGAGCAGAACCGAAGATACTCGTCCGCGTCCTCGCCGTAATGCGACCGCGCGTATTCCTCGAATTCTTCCACAGTGTTGACCCTGGGCGCTGATGGGAACTCCGTAGACGTATGGCCGAGCATTACCGGCACCACATTGACTTCGTTCTTCATGAACAGCTCGTTGGACAGGCCGGTTACCATCGACCCGTCGCAGCAGGGCGAGATCCAAAGATGGCTTTCCACGAATTTGTCGCGGATGTATTCGGCGTCGAGCGCGCGGGCCTCTTTAAGCGTCTTCACGCCGAGGATCTCAAAGAATTTCTTACCGGTCTCCTCCGCCTCCTGAAGGCTCTTTAAGTGGCCGAACATGCCATTCTCATACGGGCAGAGCTCAAGACCGCTGTCCACGATTGCCTTCTGGAACAGGCCTTTGTTTAAGGGCGATGCGACCTGCGCCATGGTACTGCCGCCGCCGGCCGACTGGCCGCCGATCGTGATGTTCTCCGGGTCGCCGCCGAACGAGGCGATGTTCCGCTTCACCCACATCGTGCCGAAGCGCTGGTCGAGGTAACCGAAGTTCGTCGGGAATTCCGGATTCTCTGCCGTGATCTCCGGATGCGCAAGGTATCCGAAGGCGTTCAGCCGGTAGTTCACAGTCACGACTACGATGCCCCGGCGCGCAATCCGCTCGCCGTCAAATTCCATCTCCTGCGTGTTTCCGACCTGCAGGCCGCCGCCGAAGTACCAGACAAAGACGGGAAGCTTCTCATCCGCGGTCCGCGCGGGCGTCCAGACGTTTAAGTACAGGCAGTCCTCGGACATCTCGATCTCCGGGTCCACGTTCCACTCTCTTGCGTAGATGTCGTTCGGGTCGAGACCCGGCTTAAGCTGCATGGAGACCGGCGCGAATTTCCAGCACTTTTTGACGCCGTCCCAGTTCTCTGCGGGTACCGGCGCATGCCAGCGGAGGTCCCCTACGGGCGGCGCCGCAAACGGTACGCCCTTGAACGCGATGATCCTCGGATCTGCTGCCGGGAGGCCTTCCACCCAGCCGTTCTCAGTCAACACTTTCTTTAACATTTTATTCTCCTTCCGCCGGCCGCACACCGGCTGGTTTATTTACCCATTTGCAGAATACAAAAAAACAGGCGCCGGTCACATCGGCAGGATCGATGAAGGAAGATCAACGGGGAGCCATGCAAGGAAAATACGGAGCCACCTGTCCCAGTCGTCCCAGATGTGCTCGCCGTAGGGCTCTTCATAATAGCAGTAATGGAACGGATCTCCGGGCAGCGCGCGGAAATAGTCCCGCATATGCTGTGCCATCGCGAGGTTCCGGTCAAAGCTGCCGCACAGGTGGAAAAGCGCCGGAAGCGGGCCGCCGGCCTCCATTGCCTTTTCAGCAAGGTAATAGAGATCCTCTCCCGTTCCTCGCGGGTCGCCCTCTTCACCGATCCCCCAGCACAGGAGGTGCCGTGCATCCGTGATGCTCCTCGGGAATTCCTCGTTCGCGTTCCGCGCGTGGAAGCCGATGGGCCGGATATACGCATGGTTTCCGTTAGACAGTGCGCCGATGGCCGCAAACCGGTCCGGGTATGTGAGCCCGACCTTGGCCGCCCCGTAGCCGCCCATCGAAACACCTGCCACAAACGTGTCCTCGCGCTTCCTCGAGACCGGATAGAGATTCTTCACGATCTCCGGCACTTCCTCGGTGAGATAGGTGAAAAAAGGCTCGCCGTGCGCCATATCCGCATAGCCGGACAGCTGCGCGGAGGGGGTGACCACCGCGATCTTCCGGTCTGCGGCGTACCGTTCAATGGACGTGTAGCGCAGGAAATGGCTGAAGTCGTGGGACGTGCCGTGCAAAAGGTAGAGGACCGGGTATCCGCCCTCCGGAGGAAGCGGCTCGGGAGGCGCTCCTTCGCCCTTATCCGGGAGGATCACGTAAAGCGACTGGTCCATATCCAGTACTTTTGAGTGGAATTCAAGCTTGCTTAAGGACATGCCGCTTCACCTCCCCTCGTTCAGCAGGATCTCTTCATAATATTTCATGAAGTCCTCCGGCCGGTCCGTATAACACACATTCTTTACGGTGCCGTCATGGCATTCCGCAAGGAACCGGTCCCGCTTCCGGACCCGCTCTTCCGGTTCTCCGAAGAGGTTCGAAAGCCGCTTTTCCGTAAAATACCCCTGCGGCTCCATCGCGGGATCCAGGAGGCTGTTGATCACGCCCACCGCGCTGAAAAAGTCAGGTTCTTCATGGGCCCACCTAAGCGCCGCCATCGCGCTGATCCCGTACCCTGCTACTGCGTATTTCACATGCTTCCGGAGAAGCCCCGGAAGGTACGTCCCGAGGTACTCACGAACGTATTTCAGCGACTGGTAGAACGGATACCCGTAGACCATGTCGGTGAAGCACCCTTCAAGGCACGGCGGGATCACGATCACAGTGTTCATCTTTTCCACGTACGTCCCGAGCCCCGCTTCCGTAAGGAGCGAAAGCCCGTTTTCACCCTCGCGGGGGAGCAGGAACAGGAGCCCCGCAGCCTCAACTTCTCCGCGGAGGCACGTGTCTGGCGCGAGGATCCGAAGCTCCGACGCCATGCCGAGCTTCGGGCAGTAATAATTGTAAGTCAAAAGCGCCACAGGCACCTCCTTTTTAATTCTCTTTATTTCACAGTTTCAACCTTGATCGTATTGGTATTCCCCGGCGCGCCGTTGATCTGCCCGCCGGTCAGCACGATATTGTCACCCGGCTGAAGATTGAACAGCTCCTTCGCGTATTTGAGATCCTGCCAGAACATGACGTCTATAGAAGAATAAGCCTCCGTCAGGACCGGCGTGACGCCCCAGGACATGTTCAGCTTGCGCCAGGCCTTCGGGTCCGTTGTGGTGCCGATGATGCTCACCGGGCACCGGAAGCGGCTCACCATCCTGGCGGTCCGCCCGGAGATCGAGTTGACCACGATCGCCTTCGCACCTACGTCCACCGCCATGGAGCAGGTGGCGTGCGAGATCGCGTCTAAGTTATTGTGGATCCGGAACTCCATCGTACGGAACCATTCCGCGTAGTCGATCCCCGCCTCGGTAAACTCCGCGGTGCGCGCCATGGTGGTCACCGCCTGTACCGGGTACCTGCCGGCGGCCGTCTCTCCGCTCAGCATGATGGCGGACGACCCGTCGTACACGGCGTTCGCCACGTCCGAGATCTCCGCCCGGGTGGGCCGCGGGTTCTGGATCATGCTTTCCAGCATTTCCGTTGCGGTGATCACCCGTTTTCCGAGCATCCGGCACTTGCTGATCAGGTATTTCTGGAGCGACGGCACCTCCATGAAGGGGATCTCCACGCCAAGGTCGCCGCGGGCGACCATGACGCCGTCCGCAACCTCGCAGATCTCTTCTATGTGATTTACGCCGCTGCGGTTTTCGATCTTCGCAATCAGGTCCACGTCCTTCCCGCCGTTCTGATCCAGCAGGTCGCGGATGGCCTGGACGTCCTCCTTAATGCTCACAAAGGAAGCCGCCACAAAGTCGATATCGTTTGAAAGGCCGAACAGGATGTCCTTTTTGTCCTGTTCGGAAAGGAAGTCCTGTCTCAGGACCTTCCCCGGGAAATTCATGCTCTTCCGGTCGCTTAAGACCCCTCCCACGTCCACGCGGCAGAGGATCTCGCGCCCTTTGACCTCTTTAACAGTCATGATCACGAGGCCGTTATTGATCAGCACAGTGTCTCCCGGAGCCATTTCTTCCGTGAGTCTCCTGTAGGAGACGGAAACGCGGGTCCTGTCGCCGGGCACGTCGTCTGTGGTCAGCGTGAATTCATCGCCGTCCTGTAAGGTGATCGGCCCCTCCTCAAATGTGCCGATCCGGTATTCGGGCCCTTTGGTATCCAGCATGATCGCGATGGGCAGGTCCAGCTTTTCCCGGACCTTTTTGATGAGGTCGATCCGTTTCTGATGTTCTTCGTGCGTTCCATGGGAGAAATTCAGCCTTGCGACGTTCATTCCGGCTTTGCACAGTGCTGTGAGTGTTTCTTCGTTATCACACGCTGGTCCGATGGTACATATGATCTTTGTCTTCCGCATATGGCGTTCCTCCTTTTTCAGTGAACCGATAAATCCCAATTTCATTATATACCCTCATAATGCCGTATTCAACACAGGATTTCAGCAGGATGCGCAGGATTTCAATACCCGGCGGACCCGCATCTCCCTTGCCTGCCGCTCACAAAAATGATATGATTTTCAGGAAAAGGCGGCGCATAAGCACGCCTCCCGAACGGAGCCTTATATGATGAAAGATTCTTCTCCCGGAAAGCTGTCCGGAAAGCATATCTACGTCCTCGTTGCCAGCTGCTTCATGGCCTGGGCCGTTATGGGCATGCTGAACGCCTACGGTGTCTTCATTACGCCGATGGGCGAATTCCTCCATGTGGGAAAAGCCGCGGTAACGCTGCACATGTCCCTGAAGACGCTCGCGACGGGCCTCGCGAGCCCGCTGGCGGCGCGGCTGATCTCGAAAAAGGTCAATGTGAAAAAGACCATGCCTGCCGGCATGGCCCTGTACCTGATTTCCAGCGTGCTGATCGCATATTCCAGATCCGTCGTCCTTGTGGATATCCTCGCGGCGGTCTCCGGCTTCGCTCTCGCCTTCTTTTCCTTCATGCTGATCACGATCATCCTCGGCAACTGGTTCCACAGAAGCCTCGGCACCTTCAGCGGGATCGTCATCTCGTTCTCCGGCATCGGGTCCGCCATCGCATCACCGGTGACCACCCGCATGCTCGCGCACCTCGGCTATCAGACCACATACGTTCTTTATTCCGTGATCACGGTCCTCATGGTGGTCCCGATCCTGTTCTCCGGCTTCACGCCGGAGGAGTCCGGGCTTCTGCCGTACGGCGAAGGCCTTCCGGACGCCGGAGCAAGCGGAGCAGACAAAAAAGCGAAGGCCCTCAGTCTGGACCTCCGCTTTCAGCTGTTTTCCGCAGTCTCTGTTGTTTTGTTCCTGATGACCCTGCTGCTTATGGGCCTCACTACCATCAATTCGCACCTGCCGTCTCTTGCAGTTTCCTACGGGTTCACGGCGGAAACCGGCGCCCTGCTCCTTTCCGCGTCCATGATCGGGAACCTGGTCTCCAAGTTCGGCCTCGGCGTCATCATCGACCGCCTGGGCGTCCTCAAGGGCTTTATCATCATCCTGCTGATCTCGCTTGCCGGCCTTACAGTCATCCTGTTTACCGGAGACGGTACGGCAGTACTCCTTCTGGGCGGCTTCCTGTATGGGACCGTCTTCTCCCTGGCATCTTTAGGCCTCTCGATCCTGACACGGTACCTCTACGGCAACGCGCAGTACAACAGCGTCTACGCGAAAGTCACATTGATGACTTCCGTTGGCAACGCGGTCTTTGTAACGCTGGTAGGCGTGCTCTATGACGTGACGGGCTCCTACCGTGCACCGGTCGTCATGGGCATCTCCATGATCCTCGTGAGCCTTATGATGACGCTTTGGCTCTCTGCAAGGAAAAAACAGTGAGATCATTCACGCGGTCCGGGGACAGAGGTCACTGGCCGACCGTGCCTTCCGCCTCGTAGAGATAATAGAATTCATCATAGAAGCCCAGACAGGCATCCATGCCGCAGTTGGTCCCGAGCGCCTTAACGAGGACCGTTTCCCAGGAGCCGTACTTTTCATAGAGTGACTCCGGCGTGGGGCCGAATTCGTTGCCGTAGGTCTCCAGGTTCCGCTTTTTCACAAGTTCAAGCCCTTCCGGGTCATCCGCGTAGGCTTCTAACCGCAGCTCGTTTCTGCGCACGCTTACGGCGCGCGCAATCTCTTCCACGTCCTTGTCCGCGAAAGACATTTTCAGCGTCAGTTCGTATAATTCTTCCAGGCTTTCATGATACTGCTGCCGCTGTTCCCTGGCCTCCGCCACCTGTTCCGGATCCGACCAGTCGATGGCGTCCGCATAATCCTTCAAAGTGGAGTCCTCCGCCGGACTCGGGGAGAAGCCGTAGACCGCGTCCGGGTTCACGACAATATCCCGCATGGCCGTAGGATTTTCCCGTGGGTCATGCTCATAGGTAAAGGGGGCATTCTCTTCAGATGCCGTCCCTTCTTCACCGGCGTCTTCCGGCGCCTCTGTTTCCGCGGAAGCCACGGGTGTTATCGTCACTTCCACACAGGCCGTCAGGCTGAAAAGCATGCACAGGCACAGAAGCGCGCAGAGTATTGTATTGATCTGTTTCCTCATTGTTCTGCCTCTTACTAATTCCGATAAATTTGAAGCGACTGCTTTCGATTGATTATACACTGGACGGCAGCATTAATCAAGCCGTTCCGTTACAGGCCGAAGCCGTAATCGTAGGCGTTCCCTTCACTGTCAGTGTAGACCTCGTAGTCGTTGAAGAGGTCCTCACAGTGCTTTTCAACGGTCTCCATGTTCTTCGGAAGCCGGTAGGGAAGTTTTCCCGAAGCCTTCACGTCGCCGAAGAGGACATGGAACACCGCTTCCTTGGTCACGCCGAACTGGACGACGATGCCATCGGCGAGCGGCTCAAATTCCGCGGGCACGGTCGGATTGTGCATTTCCATGCAGACGATGACCGGCTTTCCGCCCATCAGTTCTCTCATTCTGATGATATTGTCAAGGTCGCATTCGTTGCAGGCAGTGGACGTCTTCCCCTTATAGCCGCGGTTTGTGAAGGACTCGTGCGGGTCTCCGCCCGCAATGCTCGGATCCCGCGCCGTATCCGCGGTATACGGGCGGTACTGAAGCGAGATCGGGAAGTAGCCGTTGCCGCCCTGATCCGTATCCGCACCGTCGTAGCCCTTGTTTGCCGTAAGCGGGCTCTCCGCCCATATGAAGGCTGCGTCCGCATCCTCGGGTGAATCTGCGAGTGTAAAGAAGCCCTCGGCTTCCTCCGCGCTCACCGGGCTTTCCGTCCGCGGAGGCTCCATGTTCCTCATAAAGCCCTTGATTGCGCCAAGACTCCGGTCCGGCACATACAGCTTCATTCCCTTCGCGAGCGGGAAGAGGCTGTTTTTGTTTTTCAGAATGACTACGGACTGCTCCTGCGCAAGAAGGCCGGCCTTCATGTGCTCCGCGCAGCCTATAAGCGCGAGGCTCTCCTCCACGGAGAGGAACGGGTCCTCAAAGAGGCCGAGCCGGAAGAGATTCGTAAGGATACGGACCGCGGATGCTTCAAACTGCGCACGCATGACATCCTCTCCGTACTGCTCGCAGCCAAGGGCGTAAGCCTCCCGGATATGTACCGCGCTCACGGGTCCGCCGAACTGGTCCACTCCGTTCATGATGATGCGGAGATGCCGCTCAACCACAGAAAGATCTTCCACACCGTAGCAGCGGGAGCCGAAGGTGTCCATCTCGGGCGCCGGGTCTTCCACAATGCCCCAGTCCGTACAGATCACGCCGTCATAGCCGTACTTTTCACGAAGCAGGTCCTTGATCAGGTACGTGTTGTAAGAGTTCCCGACCTTCTCGCCGTGCCCCCAGGAGACCGTGTAGTAAGGCATGGTCGCGGCGGCTTTCTTCGTGGGGCCGTCCAGGTGATATGCACCTTCGAGGAACGGCCTCATGTGGGTGTCAAAGTTGTTTCCGGGGTAGACGGCAAATTCACCGAAGGCGTAGTGTGCGTCACGCCCGCCCTCTCCGGTGCCGCCGCCCGGCCAGTGCTTGACCATGGCCAGCACGCTGTCTTTGCCCCAACCCGGATCCGGCGTATCTTCCCGCCCTTCCGTGGTCTGCATGCCGTCGCAGTAGCCACGTGTGTATGCGATGGACCGCTCAACGTCCCCGCCCAGCGTGTCTTCCATGCGCATCCAGCGCGGTTCGGTCGCGAGATCGATCTGCGGGCCGAGCGCAGTGGAGATGCCGAGCGCCCTGTATTCTTTGGATGCGATCTCCGCGAAGGTCTTCACGACGTCTGCGTTAAAAGTCGCGGCAAAGCCGATGCCCTCCGGCCATTTTGAGACGCTGTTTTCGCGGCTTTTGAATTCAGCCGTGGACGAGGAGGCCCCGTGACGGGGATCCGTCGCAATACTCACGGGGATACCGAAGGGCTGCGACTCTGCGAGCGCCTGCAGCTCGTTGTTCCAGCGAACGGACGCTTCCGAGCTTTCCGTCCGGGCCTCAAGGATATTCCGGATATGGTCCTTTTCGACCATGAACTTTTGCTGGTCCGTGAGGGTCCAGGGGGCGGTCTTTTCCCTGTCGAAGGGCTCGCCGCCGTAGGTCGCACCGCGCGCCATGAAGCCTTCCGCCGGGATGGACTGGTGCCCGGAGATCAGCATGAGGCCGGCGATCTCATCGGCTGAAAGCCGTTTCGCGAGGTCCTTCGCGCGGTCCTTTGCGGGCAGCCGCCAGTCTTCATACGGAAGAAGCTCCCCGGTTCCCGCGAGGTCCTTGAAAAACAGCCCGTCCTGTTCAATAAGGGCCTTATTCATGTAGCTTAAGCGCGGCCCGTGCGCCTGTTCTTTACGTTTAAAATCTGCCATGGCATTCATCCTTTCATAGGGTTCATACGACATTGTTCTCCGAAGCGGAAGATCCGCTGCGGCTGTTCTCACGCTCTCGCTCCGTATCCTTCGCCCGGATCCTCCGGCTTTTCGACTCCGTCCCAGGGTGCCCAGGAAAGATAGGCGCGCCGGCCGTAATTCCCGGGCTCTTCAACGGAATAAGGCTTCGGGAAGAACGCGGAGCACCACTCCTTTTTGTCATGGTTTCTGAAGAACAGCCCAAGCGTATCGTCCTCATAGATCTGCAGCATCACGCTGTGGCAGAAGCTGCCGCGGATGTTTTCAAAAGAAGCGACGTCGACCTGCGGTATATCCTGCCAGTCGACCCACTGGATCTCCGAGAAGATACGTTCCTTCGGGCAGTTGTATTCTCCGATGTGCGAGTGACCGTAAAGATGGAGCCTCACACGCAGGGGGAGCGGCTGGATCTTTCCGAGGAATTCGGTGTCGCGGTTCCCTCCCGGGAACGCGCAGTGCGCCGCCGTAATGATATGCGGCTTCTCACAGGCTTCCATATCGGCGCGGATACCGTCCCAGTGCTCCTGGCCGTACGGGTACTGCTCCCGTCCCCAGCGGATCCGGTTATGTGTGGAGCACCAGCTGTTGTCATGGGCAATGTGGTCGCAGAAGAAGTAGACCATGTAATTCCCGAGCTCAAATTTGAACCAGGTCTCTTCGCAGTCCTTCGTGGTCAGCCATCCGGGGTGATCCTGCACCATTTCGTAGAAGGGCATGGAAAACTCCGCGATTCCCTGTCTCCTGCAGAAATCCGCGTAGTCGTAGTCGTGGTTCCCGGACGCGTACATGAGCGGGACGCCTAAGCGTCCGAACGCATCCTCCTGAAGCTTTGTCATGCGGAGAAGCTCCCCGTAATTCGCACTTTCCGTGGAATCACCGAGGTACCAGAGCATCTCCGCAGGCGCGCCGAGTTCAAGATAATCCTCCATGCAGAGGTCCAGGCAGCGCTTCGCGTTCTCAAACTTAGCCTGCTGCAGGTCTGAGAACACCCAGACCGTGTGCTTCGCGCGCTTCTTTCCGAGTTCATAAAGTTCGTCAAAAACAGTCATATAAGGACTCCTTTCGCATCTCTCCCACGTCATTATACCTTCTCCCGCGCATAAAGAAAAGAGTCCGGAGACCCTTTATCGCAAGGATCTCCGGACTCCTGTGAGTCAGCATTAAGTTTTCACCGGTGCTCTGTTCTGTCCGGTGTATACCGGGAAACCGCTTCGTTCATCAGTCGGGATATCTCGTCAGGATATAGTCTGCCGCGTCGATCTGGGCAGCCGTAAGCTTACGGCCCCAGTGGATGGAGGAGTTGTAATTGCCCTCTGCGATGATCACGTAATCGCTGTACTTTTCCAGAATGATGACACTGTGAGTGTTATTATTAATTCGGACAACGTCGCCGACCCGTACGGCTGCAAAGCTCGTCTCCTCGGTGTACCGCGCCGGAAGATCGCCGAACGCGGCGTCGGACAGCAGGAACGCAAAGCCTGCTCCGCCGTGAGGCCCTGAGAGGGCTCTTCGACAGTAAGCCTCACCGTGTTCGTTTTGACGGTCCCGAAGGTGTTCTTCACGACACAGCGGTAGAGGCGTCCGTCCATGGAAGCCGTTGCAGTAAAGGTGAACTTGGGCGATGTGCCGCCTGCGCTGGTGCAGTTTTTCCAGGTGCTGCCGTCGTTCTTGCTGTACTGCCACTATTATACAATGTTAAATTTAATTTGCAACCGGGAGCTCTGAAATGAGATTAGGTATAACGTTTTCCGGCGCTTTCTGCTATACTGGCCTCAGAGAGAAATAAAGATGCATTGAGGGGGGTCATATGCAGTATACAAACGCAAGGATATTTACCCCGGAGGGCTTTCTTTTCGGCAGCTTCCGGGTGGAAGAAGGCCGGTTCACGGAGATCGTTCCCGAAGCAGCGGAAGGGATCGACCTCGCCGGAAAAACAGTGATCCCGGGGCTTATTGATATCCACACCCACGGTAATTCAGGAGCGGATTTTTCGGACGGCAGCGCCGATGGCCTCCGCGCCATGGCAGCGTATCTCGCGAAGCACGGCGTCACTTCCTTTGTGCCGACGTCCATGACCTTTCCCTACGACGTACTGGATCAGGCGTTTCAGACCGCAGCAACGCTTCATGAAAGCCGTCCTGAAGGGTGCGCCCGCGTGGTGGGCATCCATATGGAAGGGCCGTTTTTCTCCGAAAAGAAAAAAGGCGCGCAGAACGCCGCCTTTTTAAAAGCACCGGACTACGCCGCCTTTCTGAAATTATACGAGAGCTGCAAAGGGCTCATTAAGATCGTGGATATCGCGCCGGAGCTTCCCGGCGCCGCAGAATTCACGAAAAAGGCTGCTGCCCTCTCCGTAGTCTCCGTCGCCCATACGGATGCGGATTATAACGATGCCGCGGCAGTGTTTGACGCCGGGGCGCGCCATCTGACGCACCTCTACAACGCCATGCCGCCGCTCCTCCACAGGGCGCCCGGGGTCATCGGCGCGGCAAGTGAACGTGAAAACGTGACCGCCGAGCTGATCTCGGACGGCCTGCACGTCCATCCGAGCGCCGTCCGCGCGGCGTTCAGGCTGTTCCCGGGACGGATCTGCCTGATCTCTGACGCAGCCCGCTGCTGCGGTATGCCGGACGGGGAATACTCGCTTGGCGGGCAGAAGGTCTTCCTGAAGGAAGGGGCCGCCCGTCTTTCGGACGGAACGCTTGCGGGCTCTGCCGCGAATCTGTTCGGCTGTCTCGTAAACGCGATCCGCTTCGGGATCCCCGAGGATGAAGCGATCCGTGCGGCAACCTGTACCCCGGCAAAGGAGATCGGCGCGGAAAGCGAAATAGGCTCCATAGCCCCGGGAAAGCGCGCGGATTTTGCAGTCGTAAGCAGCGACTGGACGCTCGAACAGGTCTTTATTGACGGACAGCCGGTTTATCACTTGGAATAATACTTCTTCTTGTCCAGCAGCCCTTCCTGGCTCGCGACTATCAGAGAGCCGACCATGTCTCCGATGCTGTTGTTCGCGATCCTGAGGAGCCCCGAAAAGACCTCGAGGCCGAGTACCATCGCGATCGACTCCTCCACCGGCAGGCCCAGCATGCGGACCAGGGCGGTCAGGCAGATCATCGCGGAGCCCACAACAGGCGGGGCGCCGGCGGAAAGCATGATAATCGCGAACGCCATGGTAAGATAAACAGGCAGGCTCATCGGGATGCCGTAAAGCCTTGCGAGAAGCAGCCCGAACACCGCCATGTAGATGGCCGTGCCGTCCGTGTTGACCGTAGCGCCCAGCGGGATCGAAAGCGAATACACCTTTTTGTCTATGCCGAGCTCGTCGGCGATCTTCATGTTCATCGGGATGGCCGCGCCGGACGCGCCGGTGCCGGCGATCTGCAGGATATAAGGCAGGTATTTCTTTGTAAAAGTCAGCGGCTTGAGCCGCCCGAGGAACCGAAGCAGCAGGTGATAGAACACTACCATCACCACGATGGTGAGGAGATACGCTACGATTCCCACCAGGATGGGCTTCCCCATGCGGTTCTCTCCTGCGCCTCCTTTCAGGATCGATTCACCGATGATGCAGAATATGAGTAACGGCATGAATCCGACCAGAGCGTTGGTGATCCTGAGGAACACTTCGTTTCCTGCGATGATAAAATCCTGGAAGGCTTTGGCCTTGGCGCCGACGATAGTGACTCCCAGGCCGATGATGATCGCAAGGAAGATGATCTGGATGGTATCCGCTTCCAGAAACGCCTTGACGATGTTATCCGGGATGATCTTGATGAGAGAATCCCTGAACGAGATGTCCATCCCGGCAAGCGACGCGTCCGCGGCGGGAAGCGCGAGCGACCCGTACCTGTACGGCTTGATGATCTCAACCATGATGAATCCGAAAGCCGTGGCGCAGACCGTGGTCGTCCCGTAAAGCCCCAGGAGCTTTCCGCCAATACGGCCGAGCTGAGAGGTGTTGCCGAAGCTCACGATCGCGTTCGCGATGGAGAAAAACACGAGCGGCGGGATCAGCATGTTGAGACAGTTCATGAATATCGTCTTGCCGGTGTTCATGATGTTAGAGGCGATCCACCGGCATGCTTCAGACGGACAGACCGCCCTTAAAAGAAGCGAAAGGATGAGGCCCAGGAGACCCGCACCGATCAGCTTGTAGATCAGGAGATAACGGGACTTGTACGCCGATATGGTGACAACGTTCGTTCCCTTCTGGTTCCGGACCCGGATATCGCGGGAGAAGGACTGCATCAGTGCAGCGCGCATCGGTTCAGACGCATCGGCCGCAAGAGGATCGAACGCCTCTCCCCGGGCAATCATGCGGATCTTCAGGTTCCCGCCCAGGTAGCTCATGTACACGATGACTTCATCGCCGGTCGTGTGCTTAAGCATCGTCATGAGCGTTTCTTCGGACATCAGGATCGCCCTGTTCTCTTCACTCTTCTTCAGTTTATGTCTGCGGGTATTTTCTGTGATAAACAACAGGATCTCCGCAACCTGCTCTGCAGAAAAGACTTTTTTCATACGTAAACGTATTCCTTTACTGATCTGTATCTTCCCGAAGCTCTTCCATCGCAGCCCCGAACAGCTCTTTCGCGATTTCCGACTGCTTCCGGCACATCTCGTTCGTGGACCGGTTATACATGCTGGCAACGCACACGTCCTCCCGGAGCGAGAAAAGCCACTCTGTCAGGAAGCCTTCGTTCCAGCCGCCGTGCTTGCCGGTATCCCCTCCGACGTTCCATATGCAAAGCCCGTAATCGTCCATGACCGGCGTCAGCATGCGCTGCGCGGTCTCTTTTGTGAGCAGACCGCCCTCCCTGTAGCTTCTGGAAAGCGCGAGGCCGATCTTTACCAGCTCCGTAGGCGTGGTCCAAAGGCCCGCCGCCGCGTGCTCCGGATAATAGTGGTAGCCGTGCGCGGGATCTTCTTTTTCCGCGAGCCTGCCGCCGAACGCTGCGTTCGCGATAAGCTCCTCATCCAGAGGCTGGAAAAAGCCGGTGCGTTTGAGCTCCAGAGGCTCAGCGACTTCCTTCCGGAAAGCTTCCCTTAAGGTTTCGCCGGTGAGCCTTGTGAACGCCAGCTCGGCCAGCGTGATGCCGCCGCCGGAGTAGATCCACTGTTTGCCGTAGGGATAGATCCGGCGCACCTTCGGCGTATTGCCTTTTCCGTTCAGTACGTCCTCAAGTGAAAGCGGTTCATGATCCGCGCGGTAGCCGGGGAAGCCGTGCACATTGTAGCCCGCGGTGTGGCTTAAGAGAGCCGGGAAGGTCATCGGGCCTTTTTTGACGTATTCCGGAATTATTCTGGAAATGTCCGTATCCGGATCGATACAGCCCTTCTCCATGTACCTGAGAACGGTCAGTGCGAACATAGGCTTACTGACAGAGCCCGCCTGGAACAGCATATCCGGGTTCACGGGGAACTCCTGCCCGAAGCGTCCGCTTCCGGCGCAGTAGGTAACCATTTGCTCACTGTCGTAGACGGCAATACTCACGCCGTAGCCTTTTTGGTTCCTGATCCTTAATAGCCCCCTCACGTCGATGCCGTGAAAATCCTTGACCATCCTGTTCGGGCCCTTCAGCATCCGCATGAGAACGACCTCATCGCCGTCGATGGCGCCGGTCTCCCGGAAGCCGGCCTTGTGATAAATGTGAAGGCCCCGCTCGTTTTCAGGCTCGGTAGACAGATAGAGCCGGTCCGCACCGTTTTCCTTAAAATAGCGGATGATCTCCTGAAGTGCGGCCTGGCCGTAGCCCTTGTCCTGTTCGTTTTTGTCGATCATGAAGCGCCAGAGCCAGTATCTTTCTTCTTCAATCTCCGCCTCCGGGGCAAACGAAAACATGCAGAAGCCCACAAGACGATCGTCCGCATAGATCCCAAACGGACGTGCATAACCCGGATGCTCTTCATTAGCCTCATTGGCCTCCTTCAGGGAATACCAGTTAGGCGCGACAAAAGGCTGATCCTCCCGTACGTCAAGGGCCAGGACCGCCTCTTTGATTTCATCGTTGACCGGAACCAGCTTAATACTCATTATGAATCCTCCAGTTTTTTACAGGTAATATCGTCCATCATGAGACAGCCGTCGCCGAATTTCAGGACCAGCATGCCGCCCTTCCTGCCGAATTCGTTCTCCCCGATGGGATAGAGACGGAAGGTCATCCCGTCGCCGTCTTCGTCCAGTGCGTTGGCATAAAGCTCTCCATCCTTCATGAATACCTCGTCGATAATGAGATCACAGTCCTCCGGGTGCTCATATTTGCCGCAGAAGCTTTCCCACTTCGACTTGTCCGGATCCTTGACCGCAAGCTCCTCAATCGTCTCTATAAGCTTCGGCTCCTTGCCCTTCGCGATATCCCGAAGGCCTGAGAACAGGCCCCAGTGCGCCCTGGCGTCCTCCTCTTCACGACAGCAGAGGATCACAAGTACCCTGTCCGTGTCGATGAACCGCGCAAACCACGTGTGAACGCCGGGCATGCCGCCGCTGTGGCTTACAATGAGCCCGAGTTCTTCGTCGCGGGAAACGCCCCAGCCGAAGCCGTAGCCGTCCCCGTCCTCATCAGCGTAAGTTTCGCCGTTACTCAGCGTGACAGGCGTGTACATCGTCTGCTGCTCTTCCAAAGTGATCACACTGCCCTCGCGAAGCACCCTGTCCCACTTGAGCATGTCGAAAATGTTGGTGTACACGTAATCGTCGCCGTTCAGGCCGTCAAAGGCGGTCACGTCGCCGTCTTCCTCAGAATCTGTGTCGGCAACGAACTTCCCGTCCTCGATCACCGCCGCCTGGGCATAATTGTCAAACGGGATACCGTCCCGGCGGATATGGCAGCAGCGGGTAGAGGTCATTCCTGCGGGCTCGAAAATGTTCTTCTGAAGAAACTCTTCATAGGGGATACCGGAAAGCCGCTCCACAAGAAGCGCGAGCAGGTTGTAGCCGGTGTTGGAATATTCAAATTTCTCCCCGGGAGCGCCGTACGGTTCTGCTTTGGTTTCCTGAAGAAAACGCAGGATCTCGTCGTTCCCCGGTACGCGGTGCTCATCGTGCCAGATCCTGATGAACCAGTCCGCGTCGTCAAAATAATCCGGTACGCCGCCGGTGTGGGTAAGGAGATGCCTGACCGTCACGCCCGGATACGGGATCTCCGGGAAATACTTTGTGATCTCGTCCTCAAGCCCCAGCTTACCATCACGCACAAGAAGCATGACGGCAGCCGCAGTGAACTGCTTGCTGACGGACGCCAGCTGGAAGATGCTGGCCTCCGTGATCGGCAGCGTGTCTGCAAGGTCGCGGAATCCGACTGCGCCTTTTGATACGATCTCTCCGTTTTCGGCATAGAGCCATGCGCCTGTAAAGCTGCCCCTCTCATACGCTTCACGGGCGATTTTTTCCATCATAGTTTTCTTATCCATCATATTTTCACGCGATCCTTAAGGACTGCTTCTCCTGTAAGTTTGCGCCTGCATTATAGCAAAGAAAATTTCCATACGCAATATTGATCTCCGCTCATCTTTATTTATAGAAATATACGGAACAGACAGCCTCCGGTTCTCAGTAAAAGTTTGTTAAAATGTAATAAAAATACAATTTACAATACAAAATCATTATGATAATATGTATAAAAAGTTCGCCGGAAATGACTAATTGATCCTTCATACCATTCTCGCCGGAAAGAACTGAAAAAAATTTCTTGGACTGCCGGATGCTCCGGCGGTACTACAGGAGGGAGAAAAATGAAGATTTTCAAAAAAGCAGTGGCTCTGCTTCTTGCAGCGGCTATGGTATTTGCAGTTACAGCCTGTGAGGTCAACGTGAATACCAATACCGGCGAAAAGGACAAAGCAGAAGAGACCGTAGAGCTGAAGCAGGTCAACATGCTCTGCTCTACATGGATGGAAGTTCCGACTACAGAAGCGCAGGAACGTGTTGCCAAGAAGATCAATGAGGTCATGAATCCCCTTGGCGTGAACGTCAATCTCGAGATCGTCGGCCTGGGCGCATGGAACGATACCGTTACCCAGAAGTTTACCTCCGGCGAACAGATCGACTTAATGCACTCAATGGACGAGAATTTCCCGGATTATATTTCTACCGGCGCGATCCAGCCCGTAGGCGAGCTTCTTGATCAGTACGGCCCGGATATCAAGGCGGCCATCGGCACGGATTTCCAGTATATGCTGGATGCGCTGACGTTCGGCGGCGAACTCTACGGTATCCCGCAGCTTTCCCCGAAGCACACCTGGAACGACCTTGTCGTCAATATGGACATCGTTGACGAATACGGCCTGGACATCTCAAATATCGAAAAGCTCGAAGATCTTGAGCCCATCATGCTGGAGCTCAAGGAAGCCAATCCGGACATCGTTTCGATCCTCCGTAGCGGCATCACGTTCTCCGGCATCACCGCACTCTGCACGTTCGATGATGAATATGAGGCGCTCGGCGACGGCATCGGCGTCCTGATGGACGACACCTGGACCGTTTACGATTACTATGAGACCCCTGAATTTGCGGAATACTGCAAGCTGATGAGACAGTGGTTTGATGAAGGCCTGATCTCTGCAGACATTGGCACCAGCAGCTCTGAGTTCACGCTGAACAACTACTTCAAGACCGGCAACGCTTTATGGGGTATCGACCATACCACCGAATACTCTGCTGAAGTTTCAGCAGCCGGCTGGGAACAGAGAAGCGGCATCAGGACAAAGGTCCTTCCGCTGTCTGACGCGGTCTGCTCCAACCTGATCTACTCTACGGTTATTCCGTCCTCTTCCAAGAATCCGGACGCCGCAATGATCTTCCTGAACGAGCTTTATAAGAACAGCGATCTCATGAACACCCTGTACTACGGCGTTGAAGGCGTAGACTGGGAGAACAAGGACGGCTTCATCACTCAGATCGAAGGAACCGACTGGTTCAACAACATGAGCGGCCCGTTCTCCATGATGTGGGGCAACTACTTCATTACCAGCCCGACCGCAGGCAACTCTGCAGACGCGATCACGGCTGCACTGGAGTTCACCAAGAGCGGCAAGGGAATCCGTTCCATGGGCTTCATGTTCGACAACTCTCCGGTTGCAAATGAAGTGGCTGCGATCCAGAACGTCGTTGATCAGTACAAGAACGACCTTGAATTCGGTATCATCGATCCCGAGACCGAGCTTCCGAAGATGATCGAGGCGCTGAAGGATGCCGGCATCGACAAGTACATTGCCGAAAAGCAGGCACAGCTTGACAAGTGGGTCGAGGAAAACAAGAAATAATGTTGATTCACCTGAAATCAGGCGCATAAACACACAAATTTACGGAAGGGCGGGGGCAGCATGAAAATGCTGCCCCCATTATAAGCTTATGAAAACAAAAACGGTTAAAGTTAAAAAGAAGCGGAAAGAGAGTGAGATCGTTTTTCTTTTGATGCTTCTTCCCGGTGTGATCTATCTGATCATCAACAACTACCTTCCGATGTTCGGTCTCATCATTGCCTTTAAGAAGATCAATTTCAGCAAAGGCATCCTCGGAAGCGACTGGGCAGGCTTTGATAATTTCAAGTTCCTGTTTAAAACAAAGGACGCCTGGATCATTACCAGGAACACCCTTCTTTACAATATCGTTTTCATTGTTCTGAATCTGGTACTGGGTGTTCTGTTTGCCATCGTTTTAAATGAGATCAGAAGCAACGTCCTGAAGAAGAGCTATCAGACGATCCTTCTGCTGCCTCAGGTCGTATCCATGGTCATCGTCGCCTATATGGCCTATTCTTTCCTTTCTTATGAGAACGGATTTATCAACAATTCGATCCTGAAGCCGCTCGGCATGAAAGAGGTCAGCTGGTATAAGGAGCCGAAGTACTGGCCGTTTATCCTGACGTTTATCCAGGCGTGGAAATCGATCGGCTTTAATACGATCCTGTTCCTTGCGTCTGTTGTGGGTATAGATACTTCCCTTTATGAAGCTGCAGAAGTGGACGGCGCGACCCGGGTCCAGCAGATCATGAAGATCACAGTTCCGCTTCTGAAGCCTACCATGATCGTCCTTGGGCTTCTTTCCGTAGGCAAGATCTTCTATTCAGACTTCGGCCTGTTCCTGCAGGTGCCCATGAGCTCCGGCTCTCTGTTTAATGTGACGCAGACCATCGACACTTATGTATACCGCGGCATGACGAGCGTGACGAACATCGGCATGTCTTCTGCAGCGGCGTTCTATCAGTCGTTCGTGGGCTTCCTGGTCGTTTTGGGCAGTAACGCACTGGTCCGCAAGCTGGATTCAGACAGCGCGTTATTCTGAAAGAGGGGGAATGGATATGAAAAAAAGAAACAGAGGCTTTCAGATCTTTTCCATCGTCTTTCTGGCGATCGCCTGCATCATGATCATTATTCCGTTCCTGCTCCTGATCATTTCGTCCTTTACGGATGAAAACGCGCTTATGACCGACGGGTATTCCTTCTTCCCGAAAAAATGGAGCTTAGGCGCGTATGAGTATGTGTTCGGAAGCTCAGGAATGATCGTTAAGTCCTACGGCTATTCCGTCATCGTGACCGCGGTCGGTACCGTTCTTTCACTGGTGATCACGGGACTTATGGCGTACCCGCTGTCCAGAAAGGATTTCAGGTACAGAAACTTCTTCACGTTTATGGTGTTCTTTACCATGCTGTTCAACGGCGGCCTTGTTTCCCAGTATATTATGTGGACGCAGCTGATCGTCGTGAAGAATACGATTCTTGCTTACATCATTCCTAACCTTCTCATGAGCGGCTTCAATGTGATGATCATCAGAAACTTCTTCTCAAACGATATCCCGTTTGAGATCATTGAGGCTGCAAAGATCGACGGCAGCGGCGAATTCAATACGTTTTTAAAGATCGTTCTTCCCATGTCCAAGCCGATCTTTGCCGCCATCGGCATCCTGACCGCGCTCGGATACTGGAACAACTGGACGAACGGTCTGTACTTTATTACGAAGCCTGAGCTGTATACCTTCCAGAACCTCCTGAACCGGATGATCCAGCAGGTCAACTTCCTCTCTTCCGGTTCGACTGTCATCAATTCCAGCCAGGTCAAGATCCCGAGCGTCGGTATCCGTATGGCCATCGCGACCATCGGCGTTGTTCCGCTGATGGTCATGTATCCCTTCTTCCAGAAATACTTTGCGAAGGGTCTTACGGTAGGCGCAGTAAAGGGTTAATTACTCATAAAGGAGATTTTTAACATGTTGATGAAAGATTTTATCTGTGAAGAAGATTATCCGGTAGTGGAAACTGACAAGGGAAAGATCCGCGGTTTCTATTACAACGGCGAATTCACATTCAGGGGCGTTCCTTACGGACAGGCAAAGAGATTCCATGCGCCGGTCCCCTGTGACCCTTGGGAAGACGTTAAGGACTGTACCAATTACGGCCCGGTCACTCCGACTCTTCGCAGCGCAAGGCCGTCGATCGAAGTGATGGAGCCCCATCGCTACTGGCCGCAGGGCGAGGATTGCCAGAACCTGAATATCTGGACCACCACGCTTGATGAAAATGCGAAGAAGCCGGTGTTCTTCTGGATCCACGGCGGCGGCTTTTCCAACGGCAACGCCATCGAGCTCGTGGTTTATGACGGATACAATCTCGCGAAGGCGGCAGACTGTGTGGTCGTTACGGTGAACCACCGTCTGAACCTGTTCGGATATTTCGATATTTCTTCGTTGGGCGATGAATACGACAACTCAGGCAACAATGGCCAGCTCGACCTTGTCCGGGCGCTTGATTGGGTCCGCGACAACATCGCGAAGTTCGGCGGCGATCCGGACAGAGTGACCATTGCAGGCCAGTCCGGCGGCGGCGGAAAGGTGACTGCGCTTCTTCAGATGCCCGCGGCAGACGGTTTATTCCAGCGTGCGATCGTGATCTCCGGCCAGGTGGCCTTACATGACGGCGAAACGACCTTCTCCCCGAAGGAAGGCGCGGCGGCGCTCATGAAGGAACTCGGCTTCACGAATCCCCATGACCTGGAGACCGTGGACAGAGCTACGCTCATCGCCGCGTACAACAAAATAAGAATGGATCCAGCGCTTCGTGACAAGATCTCTGAAATGCCGCTCCGAAACGAACATTTCCGCGGCTGTCCGCTTCGGACAGGCTTCCGTCCGGAGATGATCCACGTGCCGGTGATCATCGGCACCAACTACGGCGAATTCACCTGCTACAACTCGAGAGGCCTAAAGAAGTCTGAAATGACTTACGAAGAGGGCGAGCAGGAGATCATCGACCTGGTAGGCGAAGAGAACGCAAAGGAACTGCTGGACGCCTTTAAGGCGGCTTATCCGGAAAGAAATCCGGTGGACGTACAGTTCGCGGACTGGCTTTTCCGGGTTCCTTCCGTGGAGTTCGCTCATATCCGCGCAAGAGAAGGAGGAAAGATCTATCTGTACCTGTTCGCGGTGGATTTCCCGATCTACGGCGGCCTGACCGCATGGCACGGTGCGGGCCTTCCGTATCTGTTCCATAACGCGGAGCTCTCTCCCATCACGCAGAAGGACGGCAAGGGCTTTGAGATCCAGGACAAGATGACGGCCGGTCTTGCGGCGTTCATGCGTACCGGCGATCCGAACTGCCCGGAGATCGGCGGCGAGTGGAAGCCGGTCACGGAAGACGTGGAGCAGACGCTGATCATCGGCGACGAGATCCGTCTTGCGGACAACTTTGACCGGGAGCTCATGATAGAGATTCAGAAGTATAAAGAGGAGCTGGATAACGGGGAGATCCGTTTTGACCACAAATTTTACAAAAAGAAAGAGAAGAAATAAGGGTTGTTTCAGCTGCCTGAAATGATGAATGGGCCCGGCCATACGGCCGGACCCCTTTTTCAACCTATACGGGTGCATCGTCGCAACGGTCGCTCCGTGAGCAGAAACATCCTCACATCGGTCTTTTCGTGTAGGAAAAGCGCTTATGCGCTTTTCCGGGCGAAATGACCAACTGCGCGTTCCGTTGCCTCCTTGCACCCTATTATTTCTTTTACTCCCTGCCCGGGACCGGATCGTTCCAGACCTCGGCGATTTCTGTACGGACCTTCTGCTTGCACGGAAGCCATTCGGAGAACGCCTTTCTCATACAGATCTCCCAGAAGTCCCACTCATGACGCAGGCCGGGAACTTCAAAGTTGATGACGTCAAGGCCCAGCTCGTCTCTCATGATCTCCACGCCGCTTACGTGCGTCTCCCAGGCGATGTTATCCTGGTCGCCGCAGGCCATGACAAAGGTCGGAAGCTGTTCGCCGCCCGCGATCTTCTGCCTCAGGAGCGCCTCTAAATCGGCGCGCGGCGGCAGGTTCGACGGCTGCTTCGGCATCGGCCAGCCGATGGAGATCAGCAGATCCCTGAATCTCATATGGCCTTTTCCGATGCCGCCCTTACGGCCCAGGCCGCCGGACATGATCAGCGCGTAGGAGAAGCGGTCGTTTAACGTGACGGCATACTTCAAGGCACCGCCCGCACCCATTGAAAGGCCGCCGATGAAGTTGTCTTCTCTCTTGTCAGAGATCGGGAAGTAGGAATGGACAAAGTTCCAAAGCTCTTCCGTGATATAGGTGCTGTACTTTGAGCCCGGGTTATAGTCGTTCAGACCGGAGTTGTAATACGCGGGGCAGATCACTGCACAGTCATACTCTACGGCATAGCGGGCTACGTTGGTCCAGTTGAGGTAGTCGGCGTCATCGCCGCTGCCGCCGTGCAAAAGCCACAGCGCGGGGAATTTTCTGCCGGAGTTGTAGACCTCGTCCACTGTCAGTCCGAATTCAAAATTCTGGTCGAAACTCGGAAGGATCATGGTCACGTTAGTGGTCATGCCCAGTGCTCTGGAATAGAAATTCAAGCGTGCAACTGCCATAATTACGCCTCCTTCCCAAACCACGCGAACGCATCTTCCAATGCGCTGTCACGGAAATACCAGTCATCCTCAGCGTCCTTCACGATCTCTGTCACATCAAATCCGTCCGCCTTCAGGTTCTCTGCCGCTCTTCCCGTGAACGCGCTTAAGGGAGCCTTGAGCGCATTGATCACGAGCACCTTCGGCAGGTCTTTTCCTTCCGCTTTCAGTTCGGCGTCATCATCTTCTGCCCACTCCAGCTCCTGATGAGGCTCAGAATCGTTGGCTTTCATGTTGGCCTTTAACGCCTTAAAATACCCGTTCTTGATATCCTTCTCATAAGCGCCGCCGATCATCACGACCGCACCGTACTGGTCAGGCGCCGTGAGCGCGCATTTCATGGCGCCGTAGGCACCCAGCGAAAAGCCGGCGATGATATTGTCTTCTCTCTTCCGGGAAAGCGGGAACGTTCCCATGCAGACGCCGTATACTTCTTCGCTGACGTTCTCGGTAAACTTCTGGCCGATCGGATCATCAGAATAGAGCTTTTCATACGTGCACGGGAATACGACCGCGAAGCCGTATTTTTCAGCAATTCGTAAAATGCCGGAATAGTTGAGGACCGTGGAATCATCGCCGTATTCGTCCCCGAGAAGCCATAAGGTTTTAAATTTCTTCCCCTTCGGATATAATTCGCTGTAGCTCTTGCCGGCCGTATCCTGTCCGGGGGCGATACTCGGTATGAAAACCGTTACGTTTTCCTGCAAGCCGAGACGCATTGACAGGAAATTCATCTGAAGTGTCGCCATACTTAACTCCTTTGATTTTTACCGGATACGAAGATAGATGAAATTTCCCACGGGAGTTCACCGCCATCGATGCCAAAGTTCAGAATATAATGTATATCTCCCGGAGGTCCTCGTTTGTCCAGTTTTTCTTAACGTTTATTATAAAGGATTCACTTACAGACTTCAAGGATGATTACGTGTCATGGGGCTGCATTATGAAACTGTCATGGCCAGTTCGGTCTCATCTTCATCTTCAGCGCCGATTACCTGACCGGAGAAAGTGAAGCAATGGAACCTGACACTATTTCAGTGGACAGAAAAACCGCTCCGGTTCTTTATTCTCTTGTCGAACGGTGCCGCCAATGCGACGATGAAATGCTGAAGCGTCTCATGGCGTATATGGATGCTCTGCAGCCATTGGCGGAAAAATAAAAAAGCATCACGGCCAGGACATCGTATTGCCCTGGCCGTGATTGTGAATTTGATCATCCCTGCACTCTTCTCTATTCCGCAAGTCCGGTGATGATAAACAGTTTCATTGGCTTCTCCTCGTGCCTGAACTTTACAGTGTGAAAGTTACCGGATCCTCTCCCGTGATTTCGAACGGTCCCGGCATGGGATTCTGCTCCGGCCGCGCATTCCCGAAATAATCACGGTCAAGGATATAATCACTTCCGTCCGCTTCTTCAAAACGTTCCTCCGCGTGATAGGCTTTCCCGAGCAGGCCGCTCGTGACGATCACTGTGGAAAGGCCGCGCAGCGCCTTGGGATCGACTGTGAGCGTCGCGCTGCCGTTAGTGGGATCCTGCTCGATTTTGATACCGGACTCCGCTTTTTCAAGAGCGCCTTCGTCGATCGCGCTCGGTCTTGCCGAATTGAGATACAGATTGTTTTTGATCCGGCATGGCAGGTGCACAGACAGCATTTTGGGGCTGAAGGGCTGTTCCCAGAATTTGTCATCCGGGCCCGGATATTCATCGTAGGAACGCAGGCCGACAGGATAAAGCGTTGCGTTGTTCCTGGTGGGCAGACCGTCCATTTTAGCCTGCTTGTCCGCTTCAAGTTCCTCCTCTGTGCGTTCACGAAGCGGGAGGTGCTCAAAGAAGCCCATCGGAACGGGCTCGTCGTTCGGATCACCGTCCCGCAGGAATACGTTCTGGATAAAGCGGTCGTCTCCGCCGATGATATTCGTATATCCGGCCACCGCTGTTTCGTGCGGGAAATGATAGGGCGTCATGCGGCCTCGGTCGGGGTTGATCACGATACGTCCCGCAAAGAGGTTGTGAACAAACGCGCCCCCCTGTGAAACGTTGCGGAAATTCATGGCCGAGAGGAAGAGGTTGTGATCGACCATATAAGGGCCGTGGCAGACTTCCACAAAGAGGTCCTCGGAACGGTTGTCGAAGCAGAGGTTGTGGTGCAGGTGCGTCCCCTGCGCCTGCCAGTCGAACCAGACGGCGCGGTAGCTGCTGTAGAAGACGTTGTGATGGATGTTCACGTCCAGCGAAGCGTGGAGCTTGATTCCCGACACCTCCGCTCCGTGGTAGGTCATCTTGTGATGGATGCGGTAGATACGGTTTCCGTAGATCTCGCTGAAAGCCGCGCCAAGGTGGCCGACGATGCCGCACTGTTCGCATTCCGAGATCTCGTTATAGCGGACGATATGGCTCCCGACATGCTCCTTGTCCCAATGGGCGTTATGCAGTGCGCGGAAAATGACCTCCTGTTCGCGCTGGGTCCCGAACTTGAATTTCAGATCGGACCATTCATTCTGGCCGGTGGAGATCTCCTTCCCGAGGCTCACGCCGCTGCAGGTCGATTCGCAGATCTTATTGTTTTCGATGATCCAGCCCTTCGACCAGTGCGGCCCGATGAGCCCTTCCTGTAGCGCGGTGGGCGGAGCCCACTGCGGAGACGCCTGCCGGAGCGTCAGCCCGCGGACGGTGATGTAATCGCGCCCTGTCTTTTCGGGCCAGAAGCAGAACGGCCGGACGTTGATCTCCGCGCATTCCTTGCGGGGATCGGCCGCGCCGAAATTCGCCCAGATGGTCGTAAAGGTACCATCGACCTCACAGTACCACGAAAGAAGGGATTCTTCCGGGTATTTTGCGTCGGGCCATGGTGCTGGTTTTTTCACCTCTTCGAGCGTCGGACGCTCGTAGAGAGATTTGCCGTTGAGATAAACCTGTCCGAGATGGCAGGGGGGCAGTTCATTGAAAAGCCAGTCGCCGTAAACCAGCGTGTCAAAGGGGTTGCGGTATGTGAAGAGCGTATTGGGGACGCGGGTACGCCAGACGCCGTCTCCCTCATCCGCCCAGTCGGTGACGATCTCCGCACCGCTGATCACGGCCTCGCCGTCCCCTGCAGCTTCATAGACGATGCGGTGATCTTCGGTCCCGCCGTTTGCCGGGCTGACCCATTCCCGGTAGACGCCGGCGTGGATCCTGACGGTATCGCCGGGCAGCGCGATCGAGGCGGCTCTCCCGATGGAACGGAAAGGCTTGTCCTCAGTGCCGTTAAAGCAGTCGCAGCCGTTTACACTGACGTGAAAAATCATGAATAGTACCTCCTTTTGAATCAGTGTTGTTTCTTATTCTCACGGGGAGAGATTCCCTGTTGGTTTTCCATCCCTTACATGTTTTCTCGTGACACCGTGACCCAGGAAAAACATTTGGGTTCTTCCTTCGAAAGCACTTCCATCAGCCTGCATGCTGTACCAGAGGGATGCGTTTTACCCCCTTCCCACGCTTCAACGGTCTTAATCGAGACTCCCATAAAGTCCGCAAATGTCCGCTGCCTTACATTGCGGCAACCCGTAACTGCTCCATCATCGCACCGATCCTTCTGATCCACGGGACGACCTTATAGGAGGGCAACTGTGATCAGGCCGGTGCCGGATGGCAGTTCAAGTTGGGATATAACCTTGATATCGAGGTCCGCTCTTGTATGTATCCACATTTTACCGTTCGAACCATTTCAGCAGCTTCATCTTCTTTTCGCCGTCCTTTCCGGAATAGGGATGCTCCCGGAGAGGCAGGTTCAAACGCGTGCTGCCGGTCAGGACAGTCTGCGGATGCGTAAACTCCCGGAAGCCCCATTTGCCGTGGTAAGCGCCCATGCCGGAGTGGCCTGTCCCGTTAAAGGGCACGCCCTTCACCATCATGTGCACGCAGACTTCATTGATGCAGCCGCCGCCGAACTGGAGCGTGGACGTCACTTTTTTCGCCCATTTCTTATCAGACGTGAACACGTACATCGCGAGCGCGTGTTCCCGGGAAGCGATGACATCGAGCAGGGCGTCGACCTCCTGATCCCGGAAGGGAACGACCGGCAGGAGCGGGCAGAAGAGCTCATGCATGACGATGTCCTCGTCGATCCCGACAGGGTAAAGGACCGTCGGCGAAAAGCGCTGTTCTTCCCGGTTTCCCGTTCCGCCGAACACGACGCGGTCTTTATACTCTTCGGTCAGGCGCTCGCACTTTTCGTAGACCTTTTCCGTGATGAGCTTCGGATAGTCCGGGTTTTCCTCTGCCTTTTCACCGACCTGGCGCACAAACTCCTGCTTCAGCGCCGCAAGGAAGGGCTCTGCGATCTCCTCCGCGACCGCGATCTGATTGATGTTGATGCAGATCTGGCCGGCGTTCAAAAGCTTGAAGAAAGCGATTTTTCTAGCGGCGTCCTGAACGTCCGCGTCCTTCCGGACAATGCACCAGTTGCCCGTTTCACCGCCGAGCTCTAATGCGACCGAAGTCAGATGCTTCGACGCCTTTTCCAGCACGTGCTTTGCGACGTTCGGAGAACCGGTGTAGAAAATCTTGTCAAAGCGTTCCTCGAGGCACATGTCCGCAACGTCGTGGCCGCCGTCAACAACCGTGACGTATTCCTCCGGGTAAGTATCCGCAATCATTTTCTTCAGCGCCTTCGTGCTTTCCGAAGATTTGGAGCTGGTTTTCAAAACCGCCGTATTGCCTCCGGAAATCGCGGCGGCCAGTACGCCGAGCGTCAGGAGGATCGGGAAATTGAAAGGGGAAATGATGAGCGACACGCCGTAAGGCATTTTGTAAACGGTCGTGGTAAGTCTCGGGAAGCACATGAGACCGCTGTAATGGTGTTCCGGGCGCGCCCATTTTTTCAGGCCTTTCAGGATCTCATTGACCTCGACGATCACCGGTCCGAGGTCGCAGAGATACGCCTCCGTCCGGCTCTTCCGAAGGTCCTCATAAAGCGCTTTCTCCAAAAGCTCCTGATGGTCCGATACCGCTTTCTTCAGCTTTTTCAGCTGTTCGATCCGGAAGTCTACGTCGAGTGTAGTGCCTGAGCGGAAATACGCGCGCTGCTTTTCAACGAGTGCGTGAACGGTTTCCTGTGTGTGGGACATGATCTCTTCTCCTTTCGATCCTTCGCCGGTTTATTGCTTTGCACTTTCGCCGTTCTTTTTCCGTTCCAGGAATCGAAGCAGCATTTTATACTGGGAATTCAGGTAAAGCTTCTTGACCGGGGGCAGGACGTTCATAAGGAAACGGCTCGGCAGATAGATCGGGCAGGGATAGATCTGCTTCTTCCCGCGTTCGACGCCGCGCACAACAGCCTTGGCCACCGCGTCAGCCGTCTGTACTCAGGTCGCTCGGGAAAAGGATCACATTGCCGCCGAAGCCTGTAAGCTTCCCGATGCTCCGGCTTACGGCAATAATGCGGTTCCCGTGCTCCGGCGCTGCAAGCATTTCCAGGATGCTTTTCCCTATCCCGCTCGAGGCTCCCGTTATCACAATGTTCTGGTTGCTGATCATATCTTCTTCTCCTTAGGCAGCGCCTTCCCTGCCGCGCATTCTTACTTTTGATACGACACTTCCTGTACTACCTCATAGGCCTGTTTAATTACGGTCTTCAGGCTGCCGACTTTGTCGCAGTCGCCCACAAAACAGATCTTTTTCGCGCCTTTCTTCTCTTTGAACGCCGCAAACTGCGTGTCCGGCGTATAGCCGACAGACAGGATGACGGAATCTGCGGGGATCGTCTTCTGCCCTTCGGGGGTGCGGATCACGACGCCGTCTTCCGTAATGGACTCAACGGTCGCCTGCAGGTACGCCGGAACCTCGTGATAACGAAGGAGCTCCCGCAGCATGGACGAGTTTGCCATGCAGATCCCGCGTGCGCCTACGAGATACTCCGTCATTTCCACGACCGACGGATGCTTCCCCTGAAGCGCGAGCTCATAGGCGATCTCACAGCCGGTCAGCCCTCCGCCAACTATCACGACGCGGTCGCCGGCCGCGGCCTTCCCGTCCAGGAAATCCGCTGCCGTTACGGCCCGCTCCGCGCCGGGGATCCGCAGCGTCCTGGCGTGCGCACCGGTCGCGATCACCACGACGTCCGCGTCGAGGGCTTCGACGTCCGTGACCTCGGTACGAAGATGCACGGCCGCACCGCTCTCGCGAAGCTTTTTTTCATACCACAGAAGCAGTTCCCGGTCTTTTTCCTTGAACGACATCGCCGCTGCCGCATTGAATACGCCGCCGAGCCGGTCCGTTTTTTCGTAAAGGTCCACCCGGTGTCCGCGCGCGCTCGCCTGGATCGCAGTTTCCATTCCGCCGATGCCCCCGCCGATCACCGCGATCTTCTTCGGCGATTGCGCAGGCGCCTTGCTGTATTTCGTCTCATTGTTCGTCCACGGATTCAGGACGCATCGGCCCATTTCGACATGCATGGGGTCGATGTCCGTCCCCTTCCCGTTCAGTCCGTTGAACGTCAGACAGGCTCCGTGGCAGGCAATGCAGGGGCGGACGTCGTCCAGCCGGTCTTCCTTCAGCTTGGTCACATATTCGGGGTCCGTGAGAAGCTGCCGGCCGATGCCCATCGCATCGATCCGGCCTTCCCGAATGGCCTCCGCCGCAGCGTCCGGCTGCATCCGCCCCGCGCATACCACAGGCTTCGACGTGAACTGTTTGATGTATTCCACGTCAGACAGGTTCAGGTTCAGCGGGGCGTAGACCGGCGGATGCGCCCAAAACCAGGCGTCATAAGTGCCGTTGTCGCAGTTGAACATGTCGTAGCCCGCTTCTTCCAGGATCCTGATCGCCCGGGCGGATTCTTCCAGGGTGCGGCCAACCTCGGTAAAGCGCTCTCCGGGCACCGCGCCCATATTGAACCCGCGGGTCATGGAGCGGACGGAATAACGGATCGAGACCGGGTAGTCCGCCCCGCAGACTTTCTTGATCTCCCGCACGACTTCACAGGCGAAGCGAAGCCGGTTTTCGAGTGGTCCGCCGTACGCGTCCTCCCGGTGATTCGTATAAGGCATAGCAAACTGATCCAGCAGGTATCCTTCGTGGACCGCATGGATCTCCACGCCGTCCACGCCGATTTCCTTGCAGCGGAGCGCCGTCTGTCCGAAGGCATATACAAAGTCGTGGATCATCTTTTCGGTGAACGTGTCCATCGAAACGTCCGGGTCCCAGACGTTCGGCTCGTCCGGATCAGGCGCAGACCACCACCATTTAGTCATGAGGAACGGCGACGATATCGTCTTCAGGATGCCTTTTTTCACGAAGGGCCGCAGGATGGGCGGCAGGAGCATCGACCGGCCGGAGCCCGCGCTGATCTGGAAGAAGACCTTTGCGCCGCTCGCGTGGATGTCCTCGATGACAGGCCGCGTCTTTTCAAACACTTCCGGATGTTTGTATGCCCATTTTTTCCCGATGATGCTGATAAGCGGAATGAGGCCCGGAATGAAGAGTCCGATGTGATTGTCCTTCCGGTCCGCGTAGAAGCGGTCGATCCCCTTCACATAGCCCGTCTTCGCTTCCCACTGGATCATGTTCGTGCCTTCCATCGGCAGCATCACGATGCGGTTTTTGATCTCCACGTTGCCGATCTTCCACGGCGTAAACAAGGGTTCATATTTCGGATCCATTATTCACTCCCTTAGTCTCTCAGTGCTTCCGTTATCGCTTCGCTGTAGGTCGGATGCGGGCGTATGGCGCGCGCAAGCTCCTCTGTCGTAAGTCCCAGCGTAAGCGCCTCAGTGAATTCGCTGATCATATCGGTCGCGCGTTCGCACATCATCTGCGCGCCTAAGATCTTTCCGCTTTCCTTCTCGAAAACAACGCGGATATACCCTCTCTCTCCGTCCGTAACAACGGTTTTTCCGTTCGCGCCCATCAGCACCTTGCGGCTGGAGTACGGAATTCCGGCCGTCTTTGCTTCGTCCTCAGTCATGCCGACGCAGGCGATCTCCGGCTTCGTATAGATACAGGAAGGCACAAACTTAAGGTCCGCCGCGTCCGGAAGTCCGAGCATCCGGCGGACGGCATTCTTTCCGGCAGCTGCCGCATAGTGCGCAAGCATGACGCCTCCGGTCACGTCTCCTATAGCATAGATCCCCGGCACCGATGTTTCGAAATTTTCGTTAACAACGATACGTCCTCTGTCCGTTTCAGGAGCGGCTCCTTCTTTAAAAAGTCCCTCCGTATACGCTCTTCTTCCTACGGCGATCAGCACGCGGTCTGCCTCCGCATGCAGGAGTTCTCCGGCGTCCGCGTCTTTTGCCGCCGCTTCTTCCGTATAATCACAGACGAGGCTTCCGTCCGCCTCCTGCCGGATCTCTCTCACGCGTGCACTAGTCCGGATCAAAACGCCGTCCTTCGTCATCTGCATTTTCAGGCTTCTCGCGATCTCCTTGTCGAGGTTCGGAAGAATCTGCGGCATCGCTTCGATCACCGTCACCTGCGTCCCGAGCATCGCATAAGCCGCGGCAAATTCCATGCTGATTACCCCGCCGCCGATGATCACGAGACGGCCGATTTTCTCCGTTTCATTAAGAAGGCCGTCGCTCGTCACAACGCCCGGCAGCGTACTGCCTGGAATCGGCGGAAGCACGGGTACGGATCCTGTTGCGATCAGGATATGCTTTGCACGGAGGAGCTCTTCATCCTCCTCACTTATGACACGCACGGTGTCCGCGGCCTCAACGACCGCCTTCCCGTAAATGATCTCCGTCTTTTTGCGCTTTGCCGTGCCTTCGATCCCCTGCCGGAGCTTAAGCACGACTTCCTCCTTCCGTTCACGGATCCTCACGGGATCGAAGGAGACCTCTCCGAAACAGACGCCGAATTTGCCGGCGTCTGCAGCGCTTTTGTAAAGCTCCGCACTGTGAAGGAGTGCCTTTGTCGGGATGCAGCCGCGGTTCAGGCAGGTGCCTCCTACCGCGTCCTTTTCCACAAGAGCAGTTTTCATACCGAGCCCGGAAGCCTCAAAAGCAGCCTCATATCCGCCCGGTCCCGCTCCGATGACTATCAGATCGTATTCTTTCATATCAGCTCCATTATGCCCTAATTTCGTATCTAAACAGCGCTTCAAGATCCCTCAGGACAGTTTCGTCCGGATCCTGCGTCGATTGCCGCACCGCTTCCGTAAGTTCCAACGCCCGGAAAGGCACACCATAAAGAGCGTCCCGGACCTGTCCGATCATCCCGGCATCCATCGCGTCCGAGAAGACCTCTGCGTCCCGGACCCGCCCTTCATTCACCATAAGCCGGAATTCGATCCCGCCCCAGCTGTAATGTCCGCCGAAACGTATGGTAAACGGTATACGCCTTCCATAAAGCCACTCCTCCGACTGAAGGAAGGCCGCCGTCTTTTCGATTTCCGGTTTGTTCAGGTTTTCTATGCTGATCTCCCCGGCAGGAAGTCCGTACTCCGCTTCAAAAGCCTGCACAAGCTTCTCCTCAAGCATCGATACGGTAAGCCCGGGGCAGAATTCATTCAGGTTAGCGACACGGGCACGCACGGAGCGCACGCCCTTCGATTCCAGCTTTTCCTGTGAAACCGTCAGATACCTCCCGAGCTTCTCCGTATCCACGCCGACCATCAGCGTCCCGTGGTGGCAGCAGCAGTCCCCGGTACGGTAATACGCATGTCCGGAGTATTTACGGCCTGAAACCGCGAGGTCATTCCGCCCCGTTTTCTCGGAAGCTATGCCAAGCGCACGCACCGCCTTCAGGATGACGTCTGTCTGGCGGCTCACGTCATAGTCTTCTTTCCGTGCCGCAAATGTAAAATTGAGGTTGCCGAGGTCATGATAGACCGCTCCGCCGCCGGAAAGGCGCCGGGCGAGCAGCCCTCCTTCTTCACTGAGAAGCGCAATATTGCACTCGAGAAAAGTGTTCTGATTTCGTCCGATCACCACCGTGTGGCGGTTCTGCCACAAAAAGAGCGTGACAGATCCGGCCTCTGCGTGCTCGGTCATATATTTCTCAAGTGCAATATTCAGATATGGGTCCGTATTGCCGGAACGGACCAAAAACAGCTTATCGATCATACTGCTTATACAGAGCCGGGATAGTCATAGCGTACCACCGGCTTCCTTGCAGCCTTCACTTCGTCCGGCCTGCGGATCACCGTCGTCAGCGGCTTCAGATGCATTTCTTCCGGCTTTTCATACGCTTCTTCCATCACCTTCCGGAAGATCTCCACCGCCGCATCGAGCGTCTCCTTCGGCTCGGTCTCTGTCGGCTCCACCATCAGCGCTTCATGCACGATCAGCGGGAAATACATCGTCGGCGGATGGATGCCGCAGTCCGTCAGCGCCTTTGCGAAATCGAGCGCCGATACGCCGGTTTCATCCTTCAGTCTCTCAAGCGTCATGACGAATTCGTGCATGCAGGTGCTGTCGTAGGCCATATCGAAGACGTCCGAAAGGCGGCGCATCATGTAATTGGCGTTCAGCACGGCGTTTTCTGCGGTTTCCTTCACCCCTTCGCGGCCGATGCTTAAAATATAGGCAAGCGCCTTCACGATCACAAGGAAATTGCCCCGGAAGGAACGCATGTCGCCGATGCTGTTATCCGCCTTTCCGCTGTGCAGGGTCCCGTCTTCATCCGTTACGCGCAGTCCCGGCAGGAACGGTGCAAGGAAAGCTTTGCAGCCCGAAGGACCGCTGCCCGGTCCGCCGCCGCCGTGCGGCGTGGAAAAAGTTTTGTGAAGGTTGACGTGCACGACGTCAAAGCCCATGTCGCCCGGCCGCACGATCCCCATGACTGCGTTCAGGTTCGCGCCGTCGTAATAATTAAGGCCGCCGGCTTCATGCACGATCCGTGTGATCTCTTCGATATTCGGATCAAAAAGGCCTACCGTATTCGGATTTGTCAGCATCAGGCCTGCCGTATCCGGACCGACAGCGGCCTTCAGTGCCGCGAGGTCCACATAACCCTGCGCGTCCGAAGGAATATTGACCACTTCGAACCCGGCCATCACTGCGCTTGCGGGGTTTGTCCCGTGGGCGGAATCCGGCACGATGATCTTTGTCCTTCCCTCGTCTCCGCGGGACCTGTGATAAGCCCTGATCAGGAGAAGGCCCGTAAATTCGCCGTGGGCGCCTGCCGCGGGCTGCAGCGACACTGCGTCCATTCCGGTGATCTCGGCAAGGTATTCTTCCGTCTTTTTCATGACTTCCAGGCAGCCCTGCACGTCAGCGTCGTCCTGCAGCGGATGAATGTCGGTAAAGCCCGGGAGCGAAGCCACGCGCTCGTTCAGCGCCGGATTGTATTTCATCGTGCAGGAGCCGAGCGGATAGAAACCGCCGTTGACGCCGCGGGTCCTGCCGGCAAGCTCCGTATAATGCCGGTCGATCTGCACTTCGGAAAGCTCCGGCAGGCGGAGCGGTTCGATTCGGCGCGCGAAATCTTCGCTGACCTCCGGCACGTCAAGTGCAGGCAAAAAGTCCGTATGTCTTCCGGGAATGCTTTTTTCAAATATCAGCTTCATGATGCACATACCTCCCTGACGATCGAAACAGCTTTGTCAAGCTCTTCCCTTGTATTCATCTCGGTCGCGCACCATAAGACCCGTCCGTTTCCAAGCCTGAGGCCGCCCAGTATATCCTCGCGGGCCAGCGCTTTTTCAATCTTTACGGCAGTCTCTTCATCGCCGCATTCCGTGACGAATTCGTGGAAGAACGGCCTCTCGTATGCGGGTTTCAGCCCGGCTTCCGCAAGTCTTTCTTTCAGATAATGCGCCTTCGCCATGGAGCTTTCGGCGGCCTGCCTGAGGCCCTGCGGCCCCATCGCCGCAAGGTATACTGCCGCTGTCAGCGCACAGAGCGCTTCGTTCGAGCAGATATTGGAGCCTGCCTTCTCGCGCCGGATATGCTGTTCTCTTGCCTGCAGCGTCAGTACATAGCAGCGCTTCCCGTCCAGGTCTTCCGTCTCTCCGACGATCCTTCCGGGGAGTTTCCGCATCATCTTTTCGTCCGCGGCCATAAAGCCAAGGTAAGGTCCGCCGAAGCCCATCGGGAGTCCCAGTGGCTCTCCTTCCCCGACCGCAACGTCCGCGCTGCATTCACCGGGCGTCTTCATCAGGGCAAGCGCGATCGGGTTCACGCTCATCACAAACTTCGCCCCGGCGGCGTGCGTGATTTCCCCGAGCCGGTCCGCTTCTTCAAAGTTGCCGAAGAAATTCGGCTGCTGCAGAATGAAGCAGGCGCTTCCTTCGCCGAGCATCCCGCGGAGCGCTTCTTCGTCCGTCACGCCGTCCTTTTCGGGTACCGTCAGGATCTCGCTTCCGGTGCCGGAGGCGTAGGTTCTGATCACGGAAAGGATCTTCGGGTCAACGGTCGCGGAAACCAAGACCTGCGTACGTTTTCTTTCGCGGCACATCTGTGCTGCCTCTGCCGCCGCCGTTGCGCCGTCGTAGACGCTTGCGTTCGCAGCCGCCATTCCGGTCAGCTCGCATATCTCTGTCTGGAATTCGAAGATCGACTGCAGTACGCCCTGGCTGATCTCCGCCTGATAAGGCGTATAGGCCGTCCGGAATTCCTCTTTCGACACGATCTCACTCACGATCGCAGGAATGTAATGCCGGTAAGAACCGGCGCCGCGGAGCACGGTCCGGTAAACATGGTTCTTACCTGCCAGCGCCTCCACCGCGCGCCGGACCTCAAGTTCGGAGCTTCCTTCCGGAATGTTCAGCGCTTTATCGAGCCTGAGCCCGTCAGGAATTCCGGAAAAAAGCTCATCAAAATCTGAAAAGCCGCATGCATGGAGCATCGCAAGCTGCTCTTCAGGCGTGTTCGGAACATAGATTCCCATGGCTCGCTCCTTTACAGCGTTTCGATATAAGCTTCGTATTCCTCCGCTTCCATCAGTTCATCGGTGTCGGTAATGCCCGAAACCAGCACGAACCATGCGTCGTACGGCGCCTCGTTCATCATTTCCGGTGCGTCCAGAAGCGCTTCGTTGACTTCGTCCACAGTGCCGCTGACCGGTGCGTTGACGTCCGAAACAGCCTTTACGGATTCCACGTCCGCAAAAGCATCGCCGCAGACAAGCTGATCGCCTTCAGCGGGCAGGTTCACGAAAACCAGGTCCCCTAACTGGTCCTGCGCGTAATCGGTAATACCGATCCTGGCGGTGGTTTCGTCTTCAAATCTCACCCATTCGTGGGTCTTCGTGTACTTCACATCATTCGGAAAGTTCATGACAGTTCTCCTTGTATATTTTTTTTACAATTGTTTTTCCTTTATTTTTTGTAGAAGGGCATTTTTACGACTTCCGCTTCTACGCGCCTGCCGCGTACGTCCACTTCGAGGCGCGTGCCGGTTTTCCGATAAGCGCGGTCGATGATCGCCATCGCCGCAGGATATCCGACGTATGGGCAATGCGTGCCGGAGGTCGTCTGTCCGATCTTCACGCCGTCCGCATATACGTCCTGATGCTCACGGATGATGCCCCGGCCAATTGTTTTGAGCCCGACGCGGCACATCGCCGGTTCTCCGGCTTCCTCCATCGCCTTTTTGCCGATGAAATCTTCTTTCTCCATCTTTACGAAGATGCCGAGTCCCGCCGTCAGCGGCGAAATTGCATCCGTAAGTTCGTGCCCGTAAAGCGGCATGCATGCTTCGAGCCGCAGTGTGTCCCGCGCACCCAGGCCGCAGGGGATCAGGCCTTCCTCAGCACCGGCATCCAGCAGGAGCTGCCACATTTTTTCCGTATCCGCCGCGGCAGTGTAAAGCTCAAAGCCATCCGAACCGGTATAGCCCGTCCTGGATACGATGCAGGATATGCCGCCGACCTTACGGTCAAAACGGGCGGTGTAATTCTTTTCCGGAATGCTTTCCTTCTCTGTCAGTTTCTCTAAGATCGTTTCTGCTTTCGGCCCCTGCAGTGCGATCTGTCCGTATTCGTCCGATACGTCCTTTACGGCAACGTCTCCGAAAACATGCGCCTTCATCCAGCTGACGTCCTTGTCTTTGTTGGAAGCATTGACGACAATGAAATAATGCCCGTCCCGCACCTTATACACGATGAGGTCATCCACGGTGCCGCCTTTTTCGTTGCACATCGGGCTGTATCGCGCCTGGCCGTCCTCCATGACCGTATAGTCGTTTGTCAGCAGGTAATTCAGGTACCGCACGGCATCCGCGCCTTCCACCAGCACTTCGCCCATATGCGATACGTCAAAAAGCCCGCAGGCCGTACGTACGGCCATGTGCTCCTGAATGACCCCCGTCCCGTACTGGACAGGCATCAGGAAGCCGCCGAATTCGACCATTTTCCCGCCGGCCCTTACATGTGCTTCATAAAGCGGTGTCTTTTTCAGTTCCATCATTTCTCCCTTCCTTTATGAGCTGCCGATGTATTCTTCATTTGTGCGCACAAAAAAAGGACACATCAACAGCAGGAAACCTTCCTCGCTGTTATGTGCCCTGTCTTTTTACCTGAAAGATTCGACAAATCGTCTTGCTTCTTCGGTGGATATTCACTTTCCAGGGTTGCGTCCGAATTCAGTTCTTTTACCTGAGAGTTTGTGATTGCCCCTTCGGTTTTTTTCCTCGTGGAAAAACCTCTCCCGAATCCATCATCCGCAGCCTCATCTTAGCATTCGGGTGTGGAAAAGTCAATAGATAAAGCCCTCCGCTGTAAGCCTCACGCGAAGGGCTTTCGGAAAAAATATCAGAAAAACGTCCACCGGGAAAGCAGCAGTCCCGGAATAACGACGATCAGGAAAAACGCCCAGCTGATCAACGTGAAAGTTACTATGAATTTCTTTCCGTTGCCGGGATATTCCCGGACATAGATACGGTAATTGATCACAGACGCCAGCGACCCGATCAGCGAACAGAGCCCCGCAGTATCCGCACCGTAGATCAGGCCTGCGAAGTTCGAGGAAAAAGGATACAGGACGATGGTCGCAGGGACGTTGGAGATCACCTGGCTCACGCCGATCGCCCACCAGTATTCATTGCCGGCCACCGCTTTTCTTAAAAAGCCGGAGATCCCGGGATTCGCCGCGATGGAGGACGAGAAGATAAAGAAGCAAAGGAAAGTCAGAAGGAGTACATAATCGACTTCCAGCAGGATCTTCCGGTCCAGGACCAGCACTCCGGCCAGCACTAAAATAACGGCATAGGGCCACAGCGAAGTTCGTGTGACGATCACCGTTAGGATCAGGATGAACAGGCATAAATATCCGGTCCGGCGTACTCTTCCTTCGGCGCTCCAGCTCATTTGATCCGCCGAGGCCGTGATTTCCTCCTTCGGATCTTTACGGTACAGGACAAACACAAAAACGATAAGAAGCACTGCAGACATGGCGCATAACGGCAGCATATGCAGCATGAAGTGCCAGGCACTGACGCCCGCCTTTCCGTAAAGGAACAGGTTCTGCGGACTGCCGAAGGGCATCAGGAGGGAACCGCGGATGGCCGCGATGTTTTCCATGGAAATGACCGGAAGAATATACTGCTCTTTTCCTCCTGCCCGGAAAAGCATGATGGTCAGCGGAACGAAGATGATCAGGGATACGTCGTTCGTCACGAACATCGACGAAAAAAAGACGCCGAAAATCAGGAACAGAGAAAGGGCGGTCATGCGCCTGAGGTTCCCCGCAAGGCTGACTAAAGGGCGCAGCACATTTTCCTTCTTGAAGCCTTCCAGCACTAAAAGCATCATCAGAAGCGTCCCGAGGGTACGCCAGTCGATGTCATGGAGAAGCTGTTTTGAAGGCGGCGTGATGAACATCGCCGCTGCCGCTGCCGCGAGTGACAGGGTAAGCATCAGCTCCTTTTTTAAGAATGCAATAACACGTTTCATAATACCAGATCCGAGCCTCCGGTTTTAACCGGTGCGTCGGACGTTCTCCTGCTCTTGTAGATACTTTCCAAGAATACGGCATTTCGCGGAATTCGTCAATGCCGAAGCCGGTTATCTACTTTGTAAAAAAAGACATTCTATACTCCCAGCAGAGATACAGGAAAACAGAAAGCACTTTCGTTTATCGCCCTTACCGCATCGGTATTTTCTATTACCATGCCTCGCATGACCGGCATCTTATATTTCTCCAGCACATTAAAGTTCTTTGTCGGTTTTGTCGGCGAGATGCCTTTCTTTACTTCGACAGGGTATAGTGCACCGCCACGCTATTTCTTCGTTATTTTTTCATTCAGCTCATGAAGCTCCGTTTCTGTTTCCAGCATGCGTTCAAGAAGCGTCTCCTGCTCATGCTCTTCCCTAGAAAGCAGCTCCTCGAGCTCCATCAGCTTTTCATAGTCCGACGCGATGTCCGGATCGGCAAGCCGCATCTTGATCTCTGCCGCCTTTTCCTCGCTTTCCGAGAGCTTCCGCTCCAGTGTGTTCAGCTGTGTCTCCAGACGGGAACGGATCTTCCCGGGATTGTAATAGGTGCGTTTGTCAAACACGTCGTCCAGAGTCGGGACGGGAGCAGGCGCTTTTTTCTTTTCTTCTGGCCCGTCCGTAACGATACCCTTGTTCCGTTTTTCCTTCTCTTCCAGATATTCGTCGTAAGGACAGAAATATCTTCGGACAGCGTTTTCATCGAACTCCAGGATTCCCGTAGCCGTCTGCCGGATAAAATACCTGTCGTGGGACACAAAGAGAACGGTGCCGGCATACGCTTTCAGCATGTCTTCCAGCGCTTCTTTCCCCTTGATGTCCATATGGTTTGTCGGCTCGTCCAGGATCAGGAGGTTCGGTTTTGCGTAGAACATTTTGCAGAGCGCGAGCCGCACTTTTTCTCCGCCCGAAAGGAGCCCCATCTCCTTTTCCACGTCTTCCCCGGTAAAGCGGAACGCTCCGAGCGCCGAGCGAACCTCCTCCCGGTACAGCGTGGGATAAGTATTCCAGAAATTCTGCAGAATGCTCTCATACGGATCCCCGTCATTCACAAGCGCACGCTGCTGGTCATAGTACCCGAACTGGACGTTGGTCCCGAAGCGTACTTCGCCGCTGAACGCGGGAATCTCGCCAATCAGCGTTTTCAGCAGGGTGGATTTCCCTTTTCCGTTTTCCCCGATCACGGCAAGCCGCTCGCCTTTCGTGAGAAGAAAGGACACTTCGGCAAGCGGTTTATCGTAGCCGATCACCAGTTTTTTCACGTCAAGCACGTCGTGATAGCTTTCGTACTTCGGCGTAAAAAGGGCTTTAAAGGTTCGTGTGTCGAAGCGCTGCGGCTTTTCGATCTTCACCATGTGCTCGATCGCCATGCGCTTCGAACGTGTTGCGGCAACCTTCGTCGGCGTATTTTTCCATTTCTCGATCCATTCCGTGAGCCGTTTGATCTCCTTCTGCTGGAGTTCGTAATCCTTTTCCTGTTTTTCGTAGTCCAGCTGCTTCTGCTTCACAAAAGCCGAATAATTCCCCGGATAACGCTTCATATGATGATACTCGATCTCATACGTGACGTCCGTTACATTGTCCAGAAACATCCGGTCATGGGAAACGATCACCACCGCCTTGTCATAATTCTTAAGATATTTCTCAAGCCATTCGATGGCAGGCAGGTCCAGGTGGTTCGTAGGCTCGTCTAAAAGCATGATATCCGGGCGTGAAAGCAGAAGCTTGATAAACGCCACCTTTGTCTGCTGTCCGCCGGAAAAAGTGCCGATCGGGCGCTCAAGGTCCGGCAGGCTGAAGCCGAAGCTCTGGAACATGATCTCCATATCCTGTTTCCAGGTGTAGCCGTTCAGCGATTCCATCTTTTTCTGGAGGCTGTTATACTCTCCCAGGAGCTTTACGTCCTGGTCAGCAAGCTGAGACTCTATTTCGTGCATCCGTTTTTCCGTTTCAAAAACAGGCGCAAACACTTTTCTGATCTCGTCGCCGACCGATATACTGCCGTCCTCGAAGCTCACCTGCTTCAGCCAGCCGATGCTCTGCTTTCCCGAGATAAAAATGCCCGATTCTTCGTCGCTTGAAAGGTTTGCCGTTTCAACCTCTCCCGTGATCGCCTTAAGGAGTGTAGTTTTCCCGCAGCCGTTCCGGCCCACGACTGCGATCTTTTCACTGTCGCGGATCTCAAAGGAGACCCGGTCAAGAATAACGTTATTATCGTATTTTACAGTAATATTTTTAAGCTGTAATCTCATGACTGATCTTTTCCCGTATCTCTTCTTCCCGGCTTACCACATACTCGTTCGTAAGATCCGCCATACGCGGACCGTCCGCCCGAAGCTCCAGGCTCAGCCGTCGATCGTCAAAGGGCTCCCACAGCGGCAGGTCCTCCCCGTTGGGATCCCCGGTCGCCGCAAAATTCGTCCAGTAGCGCATCATCTGCTCTGAAAGCGCAAAATCGTCCTCTGTGTACGGCCGCCAGGATTCACGGAGCGAGCAGAACACATAGCGGTTGTCACAGGAATGGGGCGTGCCGATATCATCGCCCGGCTGCGGCCGGTTGAAGCAGTAGACATACGGCGCCTTGCCGGTCTTCTCGCGCAGTATGTCCGCAAACACCCGCATGGTCGGTGCGAAGCCCGAAAGAATGCCGGGCTTGTCCGAATAGCCTTCGTCAATAGTGCTGCCGAGAATATATTCCGTATTCGGGAAACGTCCGGACATGGCCGCCTTCTCTGGCGTTTCCGGAATCAGCCAGCCGTCTGCATAGATCTGGAAGACACGCCTTCTTTCCCTCATGAAACGGACACTGTACGCCTCCAGCTGTTCAAAAGGCATGGTTTTCAGTTCCTGCACGCTGTTCAAGCCGCAGAACTCAACAAACTCCACGCCAAGGGCTTCCTGGGTCTCACGCTTTACTTCCGGGAAGCCGTACATGCCGCCGCCGGAATGCATGGCCGCCCTGCGGAACAGTCCCCGGGCAAGCGGCATACTGAGAAGCATCTGCACGCTCTGCGCACCTGATGACTGACCGAAGATCAGTATCCGGTCCGGATCACCGCCGAAGCCGGCAATATTCTCCCTGACCCAGCGAAGTGCCAGCAGCTGGTCCATTATTCCATAATTACCGCTGACGTGATGCTCATTCTCCGCGGCCAGCTCCGGGTGTGTCATAAATCCAAACACATTCAGGCGGTAATTGATCGTTACGACCACAGCGCCATGGGATGCCAGGCCATCTCCCCGGTATTCATAGCAGGCACCGTACCAGGTCTGGGCGCCGCCGCCATGAATATAAAACATGACCGGCAGCCGGTCTTCCGGACTCTCTGCAGGTGTCGTGATATTCAGATACAGACAGTCTTCGCTCATCTCCGGCGGATATGGATAGCCCGGCATAATGATCTTGGGACGTCCGGTCTCATCATTCATATTGAAGGGCGGCTGCGGCGATACACCTCCATAGGTATCGCAGACCTTGACGCCTTCAAAAGGCTCAATTTCCTCCGGCGGGCAGAAACGCTCCGCCTTTCCGTAGCGGATCCCGCGAAACAATGCAAAACCTTCTTCGCTCGGGACGCTCTCATAAATACCATACTTTGTTTTTGCCTGTTTGATCATTGTGTCCTCCATTGCTTCTAAACAAGTATTCTGACATTGCTATGAAAAGCTGCACAATTTTTTTATTTTATCATACACATAAAACGGGCGATTATCAATTCAGTCTGTACATTTCATGAGCGAAAATCTATTGTCGGGACTTGATCTTCCTGTCCTTCCACTTCTGAAGGAATTCACACGGTTCCGGCTCCACTGTACTTGCTTATAATACGTACTCCCTCACAGTATGTTATTCTACGATAATTCTTCCATCATATGGCAGCAGATCCCTGATACTGCGATCCATGCTTTCCGCATAAGCAGAAGGCATGGAGAATCAGGATTGAAGGGACCGGATAAGTATGGTATAAAATACTATGTTGTAAAGGCAGCAGAAAGAATCAGCAAAAAAACAGAGGAAAACAGCAATGAAGATTATTACGATCAGCCGGCAGTTCGGCAGCGGCGGGCGGGAACTTGGCAAGCGTCTGGCAGACCATCTGGGCTGGGATTATTATGACAGAGAGATCATCGACCAGCTGGCCGCGGAACACAGTCTGGAGCCGGATTATGTGAAAAACGTATTGGCCAATCACGGCTGGCACAATTTACAGCTTTCTTACCGCAACAGCTTCTCTCACGCGCTGTATGATCCGGGCATAGGCACGCAGCTGATGATCCGGGAGCGGGAGATCCTTCAGGAGATCGGCGCGCTCGGCAATGACTGTGTGATCATCGGCAGGGACGCCGATGTGATCCTGGAAGACCGGCATCCTTTCCGTGTATTTATCTGCGCGGATATAGAGAAAAGGCTGGAGCGCTGTATGCGGCACGAGAAAAAGCGGCCGGAGGAGGAGCAGCTGAGCGAGCGTCAGGTGCTCAGAAATATCCGCCGGATCGACCGCAATCGCGCCCGTACCAGGGAAATACTCACCGGCAGAATGAACGGTGATGGCAGCACCTTTGATCTGACCGTGAATACTACCGGATGGGAGATCAAAAAGCTGACCGGTGCGCTTGCGGATTTCGCGCTCCGGTGGTTTGAGAATTAATGTTTGAGGAAAAAAATGAAACAACGTTTCTTAGATAAGGACCTGACAGAGGGTGTGGTATGGAAAAAGCTGCTGATCTTTTTCCTGCCCATTGCTGCAGGTACCTGCATTCAGCAGCTGTATAATGCGGTGGACGGTCTGATCGTCGGACGGTTCGTGGGTACCGTCGCGCTGGCAGCAGTCGGAGGGAGCTCCGCCCAGATCATTAATCTTCTGATCGGTTTCTTTGTTGCGATCACATCCGGCGCTTCCGTGGTGATCGCCCAGGTCTACGGCGCCAATCGTACCCGTGACGTGCAGATCGCGGCCGGGAATGCCATCGCGGTCTTCTCAATGCTGGGCATTCTTCTGACCGCCGTCGGCCTCATCGCCGCGCCGGGGATGCTCCGCCTCCTGAAGACGCCGGAGGATACGATCGCCGATGCATCGCTCTATCTCCGCATCTATTTTATCGGTGTCCCCTTTATTCTCGTGCTGAACATGGAGTCCAACATGCTCCGGGCTGTGGGGGACTCCTTCAGTCCCTTCCTGTTCATGGTGGTGGGATGTCTGACAAATATCGTACTGGACGTTCTGTTCGTTGTCGTGTTCCGCTGGGGCATTACGGGCGTCGCCGTCGCTACTGTGGCAGCTCAGGTGCTGAACATGTCGCTCCTGACCCTGAAACTGCTGACGACAAAGGAATCCTATCGGCTGAGTTTCCGCGAGCTGAAGCTCCGGGGCGTGTACCTTTCCAATATGCTGCGTCTCGGGATCCCGGCCGGTCTGCAGTCGTCGATGTATGCCGTGTCGAACATGGTGATCCAGGTGGGCGTCAACTCTCTTGGTACGATCGTGGTGGCTTCCTGGGCCATGACCGGAAAGACCGACGGTATCTTCTGGGCGGTCAGTAACGCGTTGGGCGCTGCCATCACCAGCTTTGTAGGCCAGAATCTAGGCGCCGGAAGGCAGGACCGCATCAAGCTCTGCGTGAAACAGGGGCTGATCCTGTCCAGCACCATTACCATCGGACTCAGCGCTCTGATCCTGCTTCTCGGGAGGCCGCTGCTCCGGATCCTGACGGAGGATCAAGCGGTCATCGAGACTACCTTTACGATGATGCTTTATTTTGTCCCGTTCTATATTACCTGGGTGCTGATCGAAGTGCTGTCGGCGGTGCTCCGCGGCGCAGGTGACGCGGTCCGTCCGGTCGTCATCATCGGTCTCGGCATCTGCCTGCTCAGAGTGATCTGGATCGTGACCCTGTTCTCCGCCGTCCACACCCTCTTTGTGCTTTGCCTCAGTTATCCGGTCTCCTGGATCATCACAAGCATCGTACTGTATATCTACTTCCGGAAGGGCACCTGGAAGAATCGGGGAAGCACGATCGTGGATCACTGATCGAAGCGGGGGAAAGCATCGCTCCTTTCCGGACGAACAGTCAGCCGGGAAGCGCTGCTCCCTTCCGGACGAACACCGGGATCCGGCCGAGAGGCGCATGGACTGTATAGCGTCCTCCCCGGTATTCTTCTTTCGTCCAGAAATCTACCCAGGTATCCTCCGGGAGATACACGCTTCTGGAATCGGCGCCTTCTTCCAGTACAGGCGCCACCAGGACGTCCCGCCCCAGCAGATATTCATCCCGGACCCGGAAGGCTTCTTCCTCTTCATAATGGTAGAAAAGCGGCCGGATCACCGGCAGGGCCTCCGAGACAAGTTCATTCTCACATGCTTTCAGGTAGGGCTTCAGGGAAACATGAAGCTCTGCGCAGTCTTTCAGATGAGTCAGAAGCGTTTCTGAATCTGTCAGCTGCACGTTGTTCCAGGGCTGATTTCCCTCATGGAAACGCATGACCGGGGAAAACACGTTCATCTCTTCCCAGCGCATCATGAGCTCCTCCGAGCGGCGCATGCCTTCATTCGTGGTGTATCCGCCGGTGTCCGAATGAGCGATGCCGAAGCCCGACATGGAGAGCGAAAGGATCGCCGGGATCACGGAGCCGATGCCATCATCCTGAGACCAGTCTACATGCTGATCCCCGGTCCACATCATCAGCGTATCCCGGACAGATCCGGTAAAGCCTGCGCGCATGAAAAAGAAGATCTCGTTTTCCATGCCGCACTCCGCGATCGCCTCCCGGTTCAGTTTTGCCCAGACCGCAGGCCACCGGTTATGCCAGTCTTCTGCAGGTTCGCCACTAAAGAGTACCGCGTCCGTCGGAAGATATTCTCCGAAATCCGCCATCCAGCCGGACAAGCCGATGCCGATCATGTTCTTTTTGATCAGTTCTTTGTACCACCGGTACGCTGCCGGATTCGTGAAGTCCACCATTGCCGCCGGAAAAACGGTGATGGTGACCAGATAATCCTCTCCCGCATCGTTCTTTACAAGGTATCCCTTCTCATGGGCTTCCTGATACAGTTCCCGTTCCAGCGCAATGAAGGGATTGATATAGCCGAGGAAGCGGATGCCCTTCTCTCTCCATTTCCGGATCTTCTCCGGAAGATCCGGGTACAGTTCTTCATCGTATCTCCAGTTCCACATGACCTGGTACCCGAAGGTATTATTCCTGCAGCCGCACCAGTCCTGGCACCAGACACCCGTGACAGAGATCCCGGCATTTGCCAGTGTTTCCAGCTTCCGGTCCACCTCTTCGGCGCCGCGCTGCACGGCGGCGATCACGCCGTCATAGATCCAATCCGGCTGCGGCCGCTGCCCGCCCAGAATCGTTCTGAGCTTTTTGCTTAATAGCGCAAAGGATGCGGCGCTCCCCACAAGGATCCTGGGTTTCTCCTGAAGGTACATCGTGGTTTGCTCCGCTTCGGAAAAATCAAACGTCATGTAGCGGGAGGTATCACAGAATATAAAATATTTCCCGGAAGAGACTGCCAAAGGTTCCACATAATAGGACTCGTACCGGTCAAAGGGCAGCTTATGCTTCGGGTCCTTCCCCTCTCTTCTTTCTCTTTCCTTTTTCTCTTCGATCCTTTTGCTGTTCTGGTGTTCCGCGGTAAAGATCCGGAGCTTCTGTCCCTTCAGGTCCCATTCGGAATACGTCTCGCCGCCTCCGTAGAAGTGTTCTTCCGCCTGAGAGGGGATGGTGATCCAGAAACGGTTCGGAAGCAGCGGCTTTACCAGTATCCCGGCGCCCTGCCGTCCCCTCGCGCCCATATAGGAGAACACCTCATACTCCGCTTCCTGTACCAGAGAAAACAGATAGTCCACCGGAACAGAAAGATCCTCATAGATCAGGAGGACGCCGTTTTCCGGCACCTGTTCCGGATCCTCCGGCCCTGCATCTTCCTTTCTGATGACGACAGACAATTTCAGTTCCTTCCGGTACACGAATTCTTCATCGTAGCTGAAAGAGCCCCGATCCATCGAAAAATGATTCTTTCCAAATCCGATACTGACCCGGATCTTACGGATCTGTTCCGAAAGCACCATACACTTCTCCTCCTTTACGGCCGCAAAAGCGCCCTGTAACTGTACTCCTATTATGACAAGACTGTCCGGTGAAATCAAGAGAAAAAGCCCCCTGCATCCGTGATATAAACCTCTTTGCCGGACAAACGGTACGACGGGTGCATATCAATACAGGGGGCTTATCCTCTTACTTTCTGCTTACGCTCAGCTCCGGGCGGCTTCAGTCTTTCCTTACTTTCTACTCAGTCCCGGTTCTTCTCAGTCTTCTCTTGCTTCCTGCTCCTTCTGGATCTCCGGGAAAGCGGACAGCATCGGCTTCAGGTTCGGATCCTTTTTCGTGATCTTGCGGTCGGAATAGTTCTTTGTCAGTTTTACCACCAGACTGCTCAGGCATACTACGCCGATCAGGTTGGGAATCGCCATCAGTCCGTTGAACGTATCGGACAGATCGATGGCAAGGGATACGTCGATGATGGCGCCGACCGCAACCATGGCGATGAAGATGACTTTGTAGACTACAGTGGACTTTGTACCGAAGAGGTATTCCCAGGCCTTGGTGCCGTAGTAGCTCCAGCCCAGGATGGTCGTGAACGCGAACAGGCAGACCGCTACTGCCAGGAAGATGCCGCCAAATGTGCCGAAGCTCTTGGTGAATGCTTCCGTCGCGAGTCCCAGCTTCGACGCGCCGGAGACGGAAACGCCGGTGTTGATATCTACTACACCAGTGGTCAGGATGACCAGCGCGGTGCAGGTACATACGATAATGGTATCCGCGAACACTTCAAAAATGCCCCACAGGCCCTGTACAATGGGCTCTTTGACGTTGGACGCGGAGTGCACCATTACAGAAGAACCCAGACCGGCTTCATTGGAGAAAACGCCGCGCTTGAAGCCCCAGGTCATAGCCTTCGCGATGATCGCGCCGCCGGCGCCGCCGGCTGCCGCCTTGAAGTTGAACGCGCCCTTGAAGATTGCGCCGAAGGCTGCAGGCACTTTTGTGATATTGATAAAGATAATGATCACGGAACCGATAATGAAGAATACGGCCATGAAAGGAACGATGCGCTCGTTGGTCGTGGCGATCCTCTTCAGTCCGCCTAAGATCACCAGGGACAGGAAAATCATGATCACAACCGCGGTGACAATATTCACGATCTTGGAATCCGCAGGAATCAGGGTATTGATGCTTTCCGTAATAGAGGCCACCTGGCCCATGTTGCCGATACCAAAGGACGCGATCATGGCAAAGAAGGAGAACAGCACCGCCAGAATGCTGCCGGCCACCTTTCCATACTTCATCTTGCCCACGCCGTCCTTGAGATAGTACATGGCGCCGCCGCTCCACTCGCCTTTTTCATTCCGGCGGCGGAAGAAGATACCCAGTACGTTCTCAGAATAGTTCGTCATCATACCGACAATGGCAGCGATCCACATCCAGAAGACCGCGCCGGGGCCGCCCATGGTGATCGCGTAGGCAACACCCGCGATATTGCCTGTGCCGATGGTCGCGGACAGTGCGGTGCACAGCGACTGGAACTGGGAAATGGAGTGGACGTCCTGATTTTTCCTGATTCCCTTATCCTTGTTGAACAGGGCGCCGATGGTCTCTTTCCACATGTGGCCGAAACGGCGGAACTGGAAGAATCTGGTCAGTACCGTCATCAGCACGCCGGTACCGATCAGAAGGACCAGCGCCGGAACGCCCCATACGACGTCATTGACAGCACCGTTAACGTTTGTGACAGTTTGGGTGAAGTTCTCCATGGTATACGATCCTTTCCTGTAAAAAATAGAAATAAAAGGGAGAGCCCGCCGAAGCAAGCTCTCCCGATCAAATACAGTACATAAGTTCAAATCCAAACGGAAAGGATCCTCACCTCTGTCCTTTTGCCTGAGAGATTAACCGCGTCCGCGGCTTGCACCTTCGGCCCCCGGGGCAGTTCCCGGGCTTCTCCAGAGTGTCATCCGTATACAGTCCCACCGCTTCCGCGGTACCTGAGAGTTTCGCTCCTTCGGCTATCCTTCCGGATATTTCCTGCATACTTCACGTGACTGAAATATTATACATTATAAATGAAAAACTATCAAGATGATATTTATTAATACTTCCAGCTGAATTCATCCTTCTCGTTCAGCTTTTCCTGTTCCGCCCGCGCGTCCGGCAGGATCTCGTCCAGGATCCGCAGGAATTCGTCCACTTCCTCCACGGTATTATAGATGCCGAAGCTGATGCGGATCATTCCCGGAGAATCCAGATCGCCGCAGTTGACGTAATCCATGACTTCAATATCCGGGATCCCCATCAGCCGCCATACATAGGGATGCGCGCAGAATGCGCCTCTCCGGGTAGCCACGCCGCCTTTTTCCGAGAGCATATGCGCCAGCATATAGGTATTCAGTTCATTGAATTTGAAGGTCACGACGCCAACACGGTCGGAAATACGAACACCCCGAGGACAGCGAGTTCATCGTGGACGAGGTCTTCATGAAAGACGGCGAGCTCTGGGCGAAGGCCATCGACGACGAAGGAGATGACCTTACGTTCCGCCTTTATCCCACAGGCGAGAACGAGTTCGGCAGAAAGCGCGGCCTGCTCAAGCTGACGTTCGGCGAGGGCTGCCTGTCCATCGACGATGTGACCTGCAGAAAACTTTAAAGGACTGTTCTGTCAGGGGCCGATCAGATCACCGTGCCTGTCAAAAATGAAGATCTCATAGTCATCAAACCACAGCTGTCCTCTCAAAGGATATGCCGCCGTCTGATACTGAAGATCCCACAGATAGAAATGCGGACCTTCAAGATAGATTTCATTCGCGCTCCTCAGCCGGTTCAGAAAGGTCTCGTAATCTGCTTCAAAGTCGTCTTCAGTTTCCTCTGTGATCATCCCGTGGATCAGCGTCATCGTGTACTGATCGCCATCCTGATAGACTTCACAGCAGGTGTTCTGAATAAAATACGGAGATCCGGCTTCGCCCATTTTTTCCGGGATCTTCTCTTCAAAGAACGATTTGAGTTTCTCTTTTACCGTATCATTCATTTCTCCGAGGATCATCATCAGGCTTTCCAGATAATGATCCTCGGCTTTTTCATGCTTTTCCAGGAGAATATTGCTTTGCCCGGTCACTGTCTGCACACAGACCGGGATATTCTTTCCGCATTCATATTGACCGTCGTACAGACTTTCCCCGTCCTGATACCTGTCATAGATCACCACCTGGTCCGCGCATTCGTCAAACCGGATGAACGGCTGCATCTGCGAACCGTCCTTATTATAAAGAACCAGCCACATGCCGTTCGCCGTAAAGTAGAATTCAAAGGGTTCCCGCTCATCAAACCTGCGGCAGAGATCGAATTTCAGATCATCCAGATCCTGCCCGGTGTACGCCATGCTGGAATCGATATATTTCACGAACCAGCGGGTCACCGACTGCTTCATGACATCGGCGCTCTTTGCGTCTTCCTTAAAGAAATCATAGACGGAAAGCTCCCGGATCTCCCGGAGATCCAATGCCAGTTTCCGGTTGCTGTAGCCATTATTATTCATGTTTTCCCCGTAGCAATAAGCGGAAAACAGTCCGCAGAGGCAGTCGGAAAAAGAGGCCTGCGGCAGGAAAAGGAGATCGACGGCCGTGATCTTCTCATCCGAAGCTGAATCAAGGCATATCCTGACAGTCTCTTCGGCATACTCTTTCAGGTACACATTCACGGCGGCTTCATGTGCTTCGTCCCTAAACCCGTCGACCACAGGGATCTGGATCGTATAGCCCTCGAACTCTTCCTCGATGACGGTGAAAGCGAGAGCATTCTCATCATAGAAAGCGTTCAGATCCAGTGTCTTTTCATCTCCGGATCTCTTCGGTTCTTCATCTTCAGCAAGGTTTCTGATCGGAACATAACCCGCCTGTTTAGCGATACGCTGGCCTTCATCAGACAGCATGGCCGCAAGAAGCGCCTTCGTTTCCGGAGAGGCATCCTCTTCTCTGGTCACGGCGATGTATCTTGTGAGGATCGGATAGCTTCCCGCGATGATCGTTTCATCCGACGGGGCTGCGCCGTTGACCGCAAGAAGCCTGCAGTTCTCTCCGACGTACATGGTATTCGCGTAATAGTAGTAAGAGTAGCCGATCGCGTATTTCCCGTTGTCATAATCCGAGATCGCGTCGATGATATCTCCCATCCCTGTGGAAATACGCTCCATCGGCGCATCCATGACAGGGACGTCTTTCATGACCAGGTCCAGCATGCCGGTCTGAGAGCCTGAATTGACCGGACGCTGGTAGGCCAGGATCTCGGCGTCGTCTCCGCCCAGATCCTTCCAGTTTGTGATCTTTCCGGAGTAGATGTCCCGGATCTCATCAAGCGTCAGCGACTGCACCGGGTTTCCGGAATTCACGAAGAACACAAAGGCCTCGTTGACGACCGTATCATACCGGAGCTTCACATTCTTCTCTTCAGCTACGCGGATCTCGTCTTCGGAAGGATCCACGACCAGGATCAGATCCGCTTTCCCGTCGATCAGGTTCATATAGGCGTTATGGGATTTGGAATGATCCACGTCATCGATCTTTTCCCCGGTAAATGCCTCATAGAACGCCTTTGCCAGCGGCTTTGTTGCGGTGGAGCCGTCGACTCTGGGATAGTTTGCCGCGGTCAGGCGGACTGCTTCGGCTTCTGAGTCATCGGATGACGGTTCTTCAGCAGGCCGGGTGGTTATGACTTCTTCAGTTTCGGCCTCGGAAGAGGGAATGGGCAGTGCCTCTCCGGGGAAACAGGCGGCACAGGCTATGGAAATCAGTCCCAGGATCAGGATAAACACGAAAATACAGACAGTTCTTTTCTTCATCTCAAACATCTCCTTGTGTGCGTGTGCAGAAGAAAAACGGAACCATACGGATCATCAGATGCCTTTTTATCGGCGCGCCCCCTCACCCCGGTAAAGCTTCTTTCAAAGATTCGGGGAAGATCCTCCGGTGAAATACCCATGCCCGTATCTTCAATGCAGAGCGTCAAAGGCTCCTCCACATAGATCGAGATCTCACCCTGCTTTGTATATTTCAGGGCATTGGACAGCACCTGCTCGATCACAAAAGAGAGCCATTTTTCATCCGTGAGCACCTTCCTGCCGACAGGCTCGTAGTTCAGCCTCAGCTTCCGCATGATAAAATCACCGGCAAACTTTTTGACCGCTTCTCCTATAATGAGATCGAGATCGTATTCTTTAATGAGATAATCGCTGCCTGAACCCTCCAGCCGCAAATAGGTAAGCACCATCTCGACATAGCGTTCGATCCGCCCCAGTTCGGACAGGAGGTTCCTCGATAATTCATTGTCCTCCCGCTTTAACCGCAGCCTCATAGAGGCAATAGGGGTCTTGACCTGATGGACCCACAGGGTGTAGTAGTCCATCAGGCGGTCAGTCTCTTCTCTGGTTTCCTCCAGGATCTTCCGCTTCTGTCCCGCAAGGTTCCTGATGACCTCGCAGTAATCCTCTTCAAGCAGTGTATGGGGCTGAGGAACAAGATCGATCAATTCCGCAGCCGTTTGTTTCAGTTCGCTGATCTCTTTGTGGCGCTTTACGAACACATAATACTTATACGCAAGGTACAGCAGTCCCAGAATACAGCAAAGAGCGACGGGATAGATCACTGCTTTCATGGGAAGTCCATACAAACTGAAGGAGACCGTGAGCAACACAAAAAAGCCAAGAAACACCGCGATCCCGCCGATGATGCTTTTGATGTACGACCAGAACAGTTTCATGGCTTACCCCACTATATAACCAACGCCGAACTTGGTGGTGATGAAATCGTTGAGCCCCGCGTTTTCCAGTTTCTTCCTGAGTCTTCCCACGTTTACCGTCAGGGTGTTCTCGTCTACAAAAGCCCCGTTTTCCCAGAGGGCTTCCATCAGCTTCTCGCGGCTTACGATCTTCCCTCTGTTCTGCATCAACGTAAGAAGCAGCCGGAACTCGTTCTTTGTCAGATCGATCCTGCTGTCTTCATAGGTAAGCGTGCCGTCTCCGGTGTTTAACATCGCTCCCCTGTACTCGATGATGGGGGAGGACGATCCGAAGTCATAGGTCCTCCGGAGAAGGGCCTGTACCTTTGCCGTAAGCACGTTCTGATCAAAAGGCTTGGCAATAAAATCATCCGCTCCCATGTTTACGGCCATGATGATATTCATGTTGTCAGACGCGGAAGATATAAAGATGACGGGGACCTTAGAGACCTTACGGATCTCGCTGCACCAGTAATATCCGCTCATAAAGGGAAGGGAAATGTCCATCAGGACAAGATGCGGCTGAAATTCCGCGAATTCCCCCATGACGTTGTGAAAATCGGAAACGGTTTCCGCCTCCAGGTCCCACTGCTTCATCTGTACGGCAATGCCCTCGGCAATGCCTGTGTCATCTTCCACGATACCGCGCCAGAATTCAATCACTTTGGTATGGTTTTTTGCGCCAAAGCCAAAGATCCTGATTTTCGACGAGGCTACCAGCGCGCTTGATAATAAAACACAGAAACAGGTATCCCAGGCACTGGACAAGCTGCACTGTACCCGTATCGTAATAGCGCACCGTCTGTCGACAGTCCGCAACTGTGACCGCATACTGGTGATGGATCAGGGCGCGATCATCGAGGAAGGGACCTATGATGAACTGATCCAAAAGAACGGATATTTCGCGGATCTGGTTGCCAGACAGCGGCTGGATCACTAGACGTTTGCCTCGATAAACGCCGCCACGGCCTCCCGGTCTGCCGGATCCGGAACGGGAGTGCTGAGCTTCTTCACGCTGATGGTGACGGAATGCGAAATACTCTCGCCCTTACCGTATTCCCGGTACGGCCCGAGCATCTCCATTTCCGTGAACGCGGCATCCGTATAGGATTCAAAGTTCGAGCCGTAGTCTGTATAATCAGCCGCTTCGTCATAGGAGAAAACCCAGCGGAGCAGACAGCCGTTCACGGCGAACAGCGCAAAGCCCTCGGTATCGCGCGTCCCGATCTTCAGCGGAACGGGTTCCTCTTTGCTGAAGGAAACCGTGATCCACCGGTCGTCCATTTTCAGTCTCGGGTCTGTAAATCCGCCCACAAACATGATCAATGCTCCGCCGGGCTTGATCGGATCCTGAAAATCTTCCAGCCTGATATTGCTGAAATCACGGCTTATGCGTTTCGGCCTCGGTTTTACGAAAGGAACGAAGCCGACGCCGCCCGGTGCACACTGTGTGATCAGCCAGACCGCGTTCTTCTTCGTCTCCTCCCCGGTATTCGTAAAGTTTGCGCTGACGGTGATCTTCGCTTCCTCAGGATCCATCACGACCGTCATCTGCGAACGGAAGCCGATGACCTTCGCTTCCGGACAGGTCAGCCGGACACCATTTTCAATTTCTTCCACCGATACCGGATCATTGTCCGGAGACTCGGTATAAATGATCTTCTGCGGGGCCAGCCACATCCGCACGCCCCCGTAGAAATGGTAGGAAGTGCCTTCCCCGAACACTTTCTGAAACAGCGGAGAATTATCGACCCGTTCATCCTCGGCCGCATTGAAAAGCAGGTTTTCTCCGCCTTTCAGCCCCATATAAATAATACGCGGCCCGACGTCCACGGTGATCAGGATCTCCATGCTGTCATTTTCAAGCCGGATACATTTCCCGTAATACGAATAAGAGTCTACATAAGAACATTTTACTGCCATGATCATTCCTCACTTCTTAACAGTTTTTCCTTGTCTCTCTTTCTCCAGCACTTCTTTCATTTCCAGAAGCGCATCGATATCATCCTGGTCATAGGGGGTGAAGTCCGCATAGAAGATTCCGTGCATCCAGACGTTCTGGTCGATTCTATCATCGTCGCGGATAAACCCCCATACCTTGGTCATGTCAAAGTACGGTCCGGTCACGAAGCCGAAGAAATAGCTGCCGCAGTTATATTTTTTAAACAGCGGGAGCGTGGACGGAATGAAGCTGCCCCAGGGGCGATGGCCCCATTCGGTATTCAGCATCGGACGTCCGAATTTCTCCATCAGATATTTCATGTATTTCTTGGTATGAAGAAGGTCGCCGTAGTAGTGCCAGGTGATGATGTCACTTAAATTGCAGACCGCAAGCTCGATCGGATCCAGGCCCGTTTCAAAATTATAACGTCCCTCGACCTGTTTATACAGTCCCCAGCAGTCCGCGGTCAAAGGCTGCGTCACATCCGCCTCACGAAGCAGGTAGAAAACACGGTTGATCAGAGGCAGGCTGATCATCTCCAGGTTCCTGTTGGCATTTCCGGCTTCATTCCAGATATTCCAGGCATAGATCCTCCTGTCATTCTTGTAGGCGTTCACGATATCCATGTAGTAAGCTTCCGTCTCTGCCCAGTTATTCATATCGTCATCCGGCCGCCAGCCGACCACGGGCGCTCCTACAAAGCAGGATACGGAGTTGCCGTTCTCGTCCGGCTTCGAAAACACGCAGTCGTTCCCGAGTACCGGCATCAGGCTTATGCCGTATTTGTCCAGAAGCCCGATAAACTCCTCCAGGTACTCCATGCCCCGGTCATGATCGTTCTTCCAGACGTCTCTCGGAAGCAGGCGGTGCATACGGAAACTATTGATTCCGACGTCCGCGGCAAGCTTCACTTCCTTCTCTATCAGCTTTTTGGACTCCTCGTGCGTCGCGGGGTCATAATACAGCTTCAGAGAAGTATTTGCAGGGATAAAATTACAGCCATTCACCCAGGGCTGGTCGTTATACCAGGCCCATGCTTCTTCCTTTGTCCATCGATTTCTCATCTTTCTCCCCCTCTTCTTTATGCCGACCGTCCTCCTTCCTTTTGTAAAACGTCAAGGATAACGGAAACCGGAACACTGATCCCCTGATCTTTATTATATCGATATCCCGTCCCGAATCAATACCTCTTAACTGGGAAGGGTTATACGATTCTGATAAATCTCGCCCGTGCAGGCTTTTTGTTATCGATTGGACATATTACAAAGCTTCAGGACATGGAAAAAGCCTCATGCCGTAACACAGGTTACGGCACAAGGCTTCCGGTTTTACTATGTCATTTGCGTCACTCCCACTCGACCCCGAGGCGGATTTTTCTAAGCATATTTGGTTAGTTTTATCAACTACAGTATCTAAGTTATCCTGATTCGCCTGAATGTATAGGCTATCTGACGTCGTGTTGTCAAGATGTTGTCACACCAGTGCATTTCGTGCACGTTCTTCCACCTGTAATACGGAACTTATGACTCCCGGAAATATACTTGCAGGTATATATCCAGTATAGTGTTTTTTGGAACAGGAATACCGATCTGTTTGGTCTCAAACTGCAGTGGTCGAACTTCTTCTATAAACATCTGAATGTCGTGGTATACTTCTTCCGGAACAGGAATTGTCTCGTCTCCACTGAATAGCTGATTGTACCACTATGATCGGAACAAATCAACCCGGTGAGGAACAATATTTTGTCCACTTTTCTGATTAATGTTACGCTGATATCATTTGCATCGTCCACCAGAACGCGTAATGATGACTTTAAGGATCTTCGGTTTATCATCTTTACAAACATCCCGTCTCTGCACTGTTTATGGCCAGAAAAATCCGTTTCCTCCCAAACCATTCACATCGGTCGGGCCAAACATATACCGGGGTTTCAGTTTACCGGCCAGTAAGTCTTTCACTTTATATAAACCGACAGAAAAATCAGTGACATTGGCATTATACCATACATAATAATCTTCGCCTTTGATCGTGATGATCTGGTCGGAAGCATAAGGCCAAAGATAATTACGCTGTTCTACGCTTTCGACCTCTTCCCCATTACCATCAATGACTCTCCGGTTCCAGGTAATAAAATCTCTGCCATCATCGTTCATGTCATCATAACTGACTAAAAACGCGATATCATTTCTGATACAATGCGCGTCGCAGGACCATTCAGGATGTGACTCTGCATATTTCTGGATGCCCAGCTCCGAGATCCGGATCTCTTTTGTCTCCGGATCCATCTCATAATAATCCGATCCGTCAAACAGGATCAGCCGGCCGTCAATGATTCCTTTCAGCTGCAGATCCGAATAATCCGTCACTGCTTCAACGGTCCTGTCCAGGATATGGTACCTCAGGTAGCGTCTTTTTCTTAATACGTTTCCGTCTTCCTGCTCCTCCGGGAACATTTCGTTATAGTATATGTAGTTTCCATAAGGCAGGATCTCCGAAAATGTCCCTGCAGTTACAGCGCCATCCAGCAGATGCTCCGACTCAAAACGGTCACTTGTCAGATCCATTGCCATCAACGCATATCGATAGGTTCCGTCCGGATCCGCCACGACCTCCGGATAATACAATACACCCCGGTGGATCCTGATCTGGTTGCCGATGATCTGATTCACATCCGGGATCACCGTTTCTCTGTCCGACCCGTCCAGTCTCGTTCTGACAAGTGCTGGGATGCTGGATTCACCTTTGTAGCTGAATTTTGAGTCATAACAGATCGTATAATAGACATGGTCACGGAAGACCCCCAGGAAATCCTGTCCGACCTCCGGCCCGCTGAAGGCGTTGCAGTCCGCGTATTCTTCCCAGCCCCCTGTCCTGTGGAGACAGGTGAGCCTGTAGCAAAGCGGGTGGGCCTTCAAAGAATCGAAATTCGCATAATACACGAATTTTTCAGTTTTAAAATAGATGCCTTTATCTGTTACTGCCAGCGTATTCGGCCTGGTACTGAAAGCCGTATAATTAAAGTCCTGGCCTTCCACGTACTCATCCGGATAGACGATCTCCGGATAGGATCTGCCGCTCGCTGCAGGCGGGACACAGGATGTAAAGCCCAGCACATACCACACAGGCGTAACGACGATGATCAAAACACCGATCCTTCTGATCCACGGGACAACTTTATAGGACGGATAGCTGTCCTCTGGCCTGTCAGAAAAGCCACGGTGCACGCGCCAGAGCGGTTCCGCCCCAAGGAGCATCACAAATCCAAGGATCAGCAGAATAACGATGACGTACATATAGAGAGTCTCCCTTCAGCGTCAGTATTCAGTCATGTACTCTTATACTCTTGCTATTATCTGCATTATACAGATCTTTTTCTATCGATTTTATAATACTAAAAATGTTTTAGTTATTCAATCCCTTGATATTATTGAACTTTTGGACGTTCCGAAATCTTTCTCTTCAAAAGATATTTCCCGAAACCGCTGATCGAATCTTCCTGGTATGAATAGTTCTCAAATTTGCAAGCTGTAATAATACTGTCAATACAATCAGTGATCTGTGGCTCCATCGGATGGGGCAAATATCCATTCCGATGCTGATGAAACAAAACATGATAGTGAATAAAATGTCCACTGACGGAAGACATTATAACTCCAGTTCATGTTTCTCCTTCCCTCTATATAAATCTACATAAAGAATAAAAAAATAAGGCTATCCGACTCCACTTTGGAATCAGATAGCCTTATTCATTTAGAATGATCAGTTTTAGATTACTGTTGTCAATTTGTTGTCACAAACTAAGCAAATTTGCTTGTATTCCGCATAAATACTGGGATTTTGAAGGACTTTGCGTCACTCCCACTCGACAGGACTTAACTGATTCCGTTTAGGAAATATTGTTCGTCCTGTT
>JAFRVD010000053.1 GCA_017441825.1 Lachnospiraceae bacterium | reverse complement strand
GTTCTTACAGTCGTCATGGTATACATAGATAAGGCCAAGGTCTCCGTTCTGCATCCTCATGAGATGCGGACACATCAGATTTTCCTGGCCGTTGCCAAAGAGGACTCTTCGTTCACACCAGGTGTCTCCTTCATCGTAGGAACGGATACAGCCAATATCCGCCTGGCCAAGGTCCTCATTGCAGTTGTAATACTCCGACCAGGCGTAGATAATGGAACCATCCTTCAGGCGGATGAAGCAGCCTTCAGAGTTACGCTGATTGCGTTCTGTTGTCGGAAGACAGCATACTGTTTTTCCGGCTGTCATTATCATAGTGATCACCTCCATTGATGGATAATACGCTGGACATTCAGTAAATATATCTATAAGTTCATTATATTTTGACAAAATAAAATCTCAATACGGGGACGGTTCTTCATTTTGCAAATAAGCGCCTTCTATTGCGGGTCCGCCTCCTTATGGCGACGTCCCTCTCTTGTTCCCTTGACTTCCGAAACGTAAATATTCTATACTGAAGTATATAGCTCTGAGATTATTTCTGACGTAAAATAATAAGAAAAAGGAGGATATTATGGGTAAGATCAACCGCAAATTCTTCGGACTGAGCCAGTACAAGGCTCCGTTCTCATATGAGCTCGCGGGTAAGCATTTCCGCATCCTGATGGATGACGGGAGAGACTTCTCTCTCCGGTTCCTTGACGGGAAGACTCTGCAGTGGGCAGAAAACGGGAAGCCCTATGTGCAGGACAGCTATCAGTGCCTGAAGGGCGACGACACGACTTACCTCGTCCATACCCGGCCTGCCTGCGGGAACGGACAGTTCTGCTATAACTGGGTCCTGGATCTTGAGCAGCGCCTTGTCACGCTTGATTTCCTGGAGCAGCGTTATGAAGAGGGCTTCGACCGTCTGGTGCGGAACACGCCGTTCTTCGGGGCCATCGACGTCCCGGGTTTTCCGCTCCCCACGATCCGGCACCACCTGAGCGCCCGCATGGCCGGCGAGCATATCTTCTGGCACTATAACCCCGGCATGTCTCTTCAGCACATTTACCATGCGCCTCACGTCATCCGTGCGAGCACGGGCGACGGCAAGACGCCGGAAGAGACGATGCGCGGACGTCTCAAGGACCTTCTCGAGAGTCCGGATCCTGCAGTCCGCGCCGATGCGGAGAAGGTCATCGAAAGCTTCCGCGAGCGCGCAAAGTACTATCCGATCTATGAGGAGCCTTGCTTCCACGTCTGGATCAAGGAGAACCTGAATCTCTTCTGCTTTGCCGAGGAGATCATGTGCCGGCGGTCGCCGAACCATGACCAGGGCGGCGGCGGGATCCTGCTCCTGCAGGATATCGAGCGGCTCGTAGACGTAGGCCTCTGCTTCAATGTGGACGAATACTACATGGTCACCGCTTTCGGCGTAGGCAATGAAGACGGAGACCCCGAATTCGACAACTACCCGTCCCCGTATGAGGAAGAGTGGAAGATCCTGACCAGTATGCCGAGCATCCACTGGGAGATCCCGGAGGAATAAGACGCATCACGAAAAAGGCGCAGACCCGTATTGCCGGGCCTGCGCCTTTTTCCTGTATGTTATCAAAGCTTCTCCTGCAGCTCGCGGAACAGCCGGTACGACGGCTTCTCTTCCCCGCAGAGATCGGTCGATCCGTGGACGCGGCGTTTCAGCCGTCCCTCTCCTTCTTCCCCCATCTGGGTCCGGTAGTCGTTCAGGCAGAAATAGACGTAACCGCACATGTTGGGGATCTCCTTGTAAAGCGGAAGCCGCTGTTTCAGAATCTCACAGCGCCTCTCATCGCCGCCTGAAAACGCCGGCTCGCAGAGACCGAATTCCGAGACGAGGAAAGGCATGCTTCCGACCTTTTCCGCAGTTCTCCGGACTGTGCCGGGAACGTCGTCACAGGGCTGCCAGAGCCCGAGGTACTCGTTCCACATGGCGATGTCCCCGTGGAGCGCCGCGTCGTCCTTATCCACATTCTCATCAAGCCCCAGCGTGTTCGAAACGTAGTTTACCAGCCGGCTCCCGTCGAGTTCTTTAAACAATTCCACCATGCGGTCCACGTACCAGATGGTCTCAGGCGCCGCGCCGTTGAGTTCGTTGCCCACGCCCCAGCAGACGATGGACGGATGGTGTCCGTGGCATCGTATCATGTTCATGGCCTGGTCTTCAGCGATCTTCTGCTGAAGCGGGGTCGCGGTCTTCGGGAAGCCCCAGTAAGGGATCTCCTCCTGGACCATAAGGCCGTGTTCATCGCACCAGTCGTAGATCAGATCATCCTGCTGCCAGTGGAAGCGGGTAAAATTGCAGCCGGCTTCCCGGAGCTTCTGAAGATATCTCACGCTGATCTCCGGCGTCTCCGCCATGCCGTATTCCGGATGGGAACCCGGCATCCACTCGCAGCCCTTGAGATAGACGGGCTTTCCGTTGAGAAGCACCTTAGTCCCTTCGACCTCGATCGTCCGGAAGCCGATCCTTTTTTCGAAGATGTCCGTTTCGCCTAAAATCCTCACAAGGTAGAGGTGCGGATCTTCGAGACTCCAGAGGCTGAGGTCGTCAAATTCGAGCTCCGCAACGCCGTCTTCGTCCGGACCGCCGGTAAGGACGGTCTCCCCGGTCTGATAGTCCAGGACTTCGACCCGGTATTCCTGCGGCTCCGCGTCCGGTATCGCGAAAAGCCGTCCGGAGGCGCGGCCGCCATGGATCAGGTCCACCTCGTAGAAGATATCGGCGCCTGAGAAGTCCATCTCTTCATAAACGTCCAGCGTTACGTTTCGTGTGAGGCCGCCGTCGTCCGCCCAGTCAAAGTCGAGCATGTGCGGCAGCATTTCCTTTTTAGGGGTGTTGTCCACGTCGATGCGGATCCGGTTCTCTCCTTTTTCAAGGTACCCCGTGATATCCGCTTCAAAGGGTAGATATCCGCAGCCCGTGTGGTACGCTGCCGGACGCCCGTTCACGTAGATATTCGCGGTGTGGTACGCAGCGCCTACACGAAGGACTGCGCTGCGGTTCCGGATCTTCGCAAGCGGGAGGGTGGTCTCATAGATTCCGGTCCCGCGGAATTTCTGGAGCCTCGGGTCCGGATCCGCGTTCCAGGTGTGTGGAAGGGTGACCTCCTTTTCGACTGCAGGATCCAGGTCCCCGATCCGGAAGGTCCAGTTCGTGAGTTCGTACTGTCTTTTCATAAATGCTGCGGATCCCTCCCCGAGGCACACGCTCCGCGGAGGAGTCATTCTCCTTTCAGTGTGTTATATTTCTCCGAGTCCTTTCTGCCCGAGCGCGATAAGCCTCCGGCAGTAATCCCGGCTCCTCTTCCCGATATCGTCCTGATAGACCTCGAGCTCCGGCATGGAGACCGCGAAAAAGTCATAGCCGACCTCGTCGAAGAGGTGCTGTTCGCCGTAGATGATGAGCTGGTGGAACGATTTCTTCGCCATTTCGTCGTTTCCGAGGGCGTGGAAGGCCAGCCCCTGCCAGTAGATGTAATCGGACGGCTGGTCGTTGTAATAGCGGACCTGTGCGGGGATCTGGTCTCCTTCCGAAGCCTTCCGGAAGCATTCAGCAGCTTTTTCACTTTCTCCGAGCTCCCGGTGCGCACATCCCATCAGATAGTATGCATGGTTGTCCGGCACGTTGTCAAGCTTGCCTTCTCCGAGGTTATCCGGGTATTTGAGGCTCCGTTCCGCGTATGAGACGGCTTCCCGGAGCGCATCTTCCGTCCCTTCCGTGATCTTCTTTTCCGCGAGTGCGAGGAGCGCGGTCCTGTATTCGTCCGCTACCTTCCCCTCTCCGCCTTCCCAGACGTGGAATGTGTAGCTCAGGAGAAGATCGAGTGCCTTTTCGTACTGCCCGTCCGCATTGAGGAGTGAGACGTACGCGAGCATCAATGCATAGCGGTCCGGGAGGATCTCCCTGTGCGCATCAAGGATCGCAAGGCGGTCCTTTTCTGAGACCTCCAGCCGCTTCAGAAGCTGGTCCTGCTCGAGAAGGAACCGGCTGTTTCCGGGCTCAAGAGAGCAGGCTTTCCCGATCTCCGCCCGGGCACGGTCGTTGAATTCATGAAGCTGCTTCTCCAGCAGAACGCCGTTCAGGTCAGCTGCGGCAAGCGTCTCTTTGTGGTTGTAATACGCAATCGACAGGTTCCGGTGCGCCGGCGCAAACTCCGGCCGAAGGGCTATGCACGTCTCCCAGTTTTCTGCAGCTTCTTTGTACCGCTTTTTGTCGTACCGGAGGTTGCCGAGATAATAATGGGCCATCGCCGGCGCATCCTTAAGATTCTCTGCCTCCAGCATCATGACGGATCGGAGGATCCTCTCTTCGATGAGCCTGTTCGGGAAGCAGCCGGCAGGGTCCGCCTTTTCCGCGAGCGCACGGTAATGCTTCGCGTCCAGAGAGCGCCCGGAAAGCCCGAATTCGCCGTCTTTTCCGCAGCAATACGCGAGGGTATAGTATTTCATCGGCCCTTCGGGAGGACACGAAAGAAGCACCTTTTCCGCGTCTTCCGGGAATCCGTATTCCAGAAGCTCGTAGGCCAGATTCAGGTAGTTCTGAAGCCGTCCGCCCATGGCCTTCCGGAAGCTTTCCGGATCGTCCAGGCGGTAGCGGATGGGGAAATACAGCGGGTCTATCTCCGCGCTTTCCCTGAGGAACGCGCGGTATTTTACAGAAAGCACCTTCGTTCCGGGATCGCCTTCCGGAAGCGCTTTTCCTTCGGACGCCTCGTCAAGAAGTGCGGAAAGCACTGATGCCTTAAGCCCCCGCACCTTCATGTTATGGTACTGCCTCATGAGCGCTTCTTCCGATAACGCGAGCGCATCCTGAAGCTTCCCCTGCCGCACGGAAAGGCAGGCCAGATGGTAATACGCGGGACCGGCGGTCTCCGCGGACCATGCGGCCTTATAGAAGGCGTCGTAAGCCTTTTCAAGCACCGGCGCGCCGCCATTGGAAAGGCTCAGCGCAAGGCCGTAGTTGAAATACGCCTCCCCGTGATAGGGATTCGGATTCCGGCGCGTCTGCTTTTCTATGGCCGCATGGAAATACCGGATGCTCTCTGCGATCCTGCCGGACCGGAGCAGCAAAAGCCCGTATACGTTGTTGAGCCGGATGTCCGTGGGGTCGCGTTTAAGCCCTTCCAGATAGTAGTCCGCCGGAAGGAACGTCGCGTGCCGGTACTGCTCAAGGTGCTGCCCCGCAAGGTACAGCTCTTCGAGCGACCCGATCTCGGAAGGCGCCTTCATCGCCTCCTGCGGCTCGGGGATCGGCCGGTTCATTTTTACGTATTCCGTGCACGAAAGGAGCTCGCGTCCGGACGTGTCCGTCACCCGGACCTCGTAATCGGAGAGGCCGGGGACCGTATCCGTAAAGACATCGCCGGGTGCGAGGCTCACCGTCTTCCTGTAGATCTCCCCTCTTTCCGTCGATGGCTCCGCCGCCCGACCCGAAGTCACGGAAACCGTCACGTCTCCGTTCACGCCGCTCGAATAAAGTCTGATCCTGCCCGAGGCCGCAAGCTCAGCGACCTTCCGGTTCGCTTCCGCCCCGAATTCAAAGGGACCCGGCGCAACGATATTGCCGCCTTCATCCAGGTAATCGACGCTTAAGACGAGGTCCTTTGTAGCCTGCGTCACACGGCCAACCGCCTTGTACGGCATGAAATACTGGACAAAATTCTTCTCTTCCTGGGGCTTCAGCCACGTGAAATCCGGCTGGTTGTCGCAGTACACGCCGGTCATGAGCTCGATGTACGGTCCGTCCTCATCCGTGAGGTTTTTGTCCCAGGTCTTGCCGAAATCGCCGCAGCCCCAGGTCCACTGCTTCTTCCCGGGGCTCACGTGGTGGTCCGCCACGTGGAGAAGCCCTGCCTCAGCGCCTTCGTCGTAATTGCCCACAAAATCATAGTCCGAATGCGCCGCCATATAGGACGTAGGTACGCGAATATTTTTATAGCGCGAGATGTCCACGCCGGCGGAATAATCCGCCTTGTAGTACTCGCCGGTGGCGATGGGAAACGTGGACACGGCACGCTTGCCGTGGTCCATGACCGCGTTGACGTCCGGCGGGAACACGGAAAACGTCTGGTCGTTTACGGAAACCGCGGGATTCGCCCACCAGAGGAAGGTCTGCGGGAAATCCGTTGGATTGTAGAGTCTGCCGCGGATCTCGATGTACGCCTTGTCCGGGTAGAGGGTGACGGCGGCGTTCCCTTTGGTGCCGTTCATTCTGTCAGTCTCGCCGATGATGACCGAAGCAGACCCGTCCGGATTCTCCCGGAATGTACAGTCCACCGGCATAAACGTGGACGGCCGGTGATGCTGCGGCCAGTTGAACTCGATGCCGCCGGAGATCCACGGGCCCGTAAGCCCTACGAGCGCCGGCTTGATCACCCGGTTGTAATAGACGAAATCATAGCCGTTCGTCTTGTCATACGCCCGCTGGATCCGCCCGCCCAATTCCGGCAGGATCATCACATATATATAATCGTTTTCGAGGATCACGGCGCTGTACTCGACGTCTTCCTTTTTCTCACTGATCTTCTCCGTGACCTGCAGCGGGTACACCTTGCCGGTGCTGCCCTGATACGCCCGCTTTTCGATGAACAGCGGGCTTGCTTCCGGCTCTCCCGCGCGGTACGTCGGGATGATGACTTTCTGTTCGTAAACCTTTACCTGGTTCATGGTGCCCTCCAAAACGGACCGATCAGACAGTCCGGATAATGCACGAGGCCTCTTTAAGTCCTTCTGCTGTAAATAGTACGGTGATCTCGCCCGTTTCGCGGCCTGCCCGTACCGCCGCCGTGACGCTGCCGTGGAACGAATTCCGCTCGCCGGTACCGTAATTTTCGGGCGTTTTGGGATAGCCGGAGCCGAGACCTGCAAGCGTTCCCGCACCGTTAACAGTGACGTGTATCGGGAAGTCTTTCCCGTAAACGATCCGTCCTTCCCGGTCCGTGATTTCCGCCCGGATGAAAGAAAGGTCCATTCCGTCCGCGGCGATCTCAAGACGATCCGGCAGAAGTCTGATCTCAGAAGGCTCTCCCGCACTTTCGATCCGGTCTCTCCCGGTCTCCGCTCCGTCCCTGAAGGAAACCGCCTCTATGAAACCGGGCTCATACGGAATAACCGCCCGCGCCATGAAGCGTTCAGTAACCGCCTCCGCCTTCTCTTCCCCGTTCACATAGAACTTCACGAGATCACAGTCCGCGTACGCGACCACAGCGATATCCTTTCCGATCCACTCCGGGCCGTAGGTCCAGTCCGGAAGCACCTCTTCCCAGTGCCAGCCGTTGCCGTAAAACTGTTCATGCGCGTGCTTCGGATGGCGGACGAACAGGTGGATCCCCGCGTCCTGTCCCCAGACGATATTTCTGTAGTAGTTAACAGGCCGCCGATGTGCCGTAAGGTCCAGGTCTCCCTGCAGGCACGAAAGCCAGGGAAAGCCCTCAAAGCCAAACAGCGAAGGCGGTTCCTTTCCCCAGAAGACGTTGCCCATGCCGGCTTCGCCCATGTAATCCATCGCCACCCAGACAAAGTCGCCGATGACGCTGCTGTTCCGGTCGACCGCCTGTGTGTTTTCGTAAACATAGAACGGCATCGTTTCCGTCCCCATGATCACGCGGTCCGGATACTTTTCACGGTCCGCGTCATAGCGGGAATACATATAATTATATCCTGCGATATCCAGATTCGCAATATTCCCCTTTGTCGCCTCATCCCACCGGTCCACTCCGTTATAAACGCCTGTTGAGTGCGCCATCTCGTACGCCATCTCCTGGTAACCCATCCCTTTAAAGTGATCCGCCGGGCGGCCGCAGGCCATATTGATGCCGGAAGTCACGGGACGCGTCGGGTCAAGACTCCGCACGAACTCCGCCTGTACTTTTCCCCAGTGCACGCCATTGGAAGTACCGTCGAACTCCATGATCTCGTTGCCGATGCTATAGCAGAAAACCGAAGGATGATTGCGCGCCTGCTTCACCATGGCGGAAGTATCATACTCCCACCATTTTTCAAACTCCCGATGATAGTCCATCGGCGTCTTCCCGACGCGCCAGCAGTCAAAGCTTTCCGTAAGCACCAGCATGCCCAGCCGGTCGCAGGCTGAAAGAAGCGCCGATGAAGGCGGATTATGAGCTGTACGGATCGCGTTGAAGCCTGCTTCCAGCAGCTTCTCGATCTTCCGCTCCTCCGCGCGCGGGAACGCTGCAGAGCCGAGGAAAGCATTGTCGTGATGGATGCAGCCGCCGCGCAGTTTCATCGTTTTTCCGTTCAGCCGGAGTCCGTTCCGCGAATCGATCTCGATCCTCCTGATGCCGAAGGGGATCTCCTCTTCGTCCTCTTCCCCGTTCATCTCCACATGAAGGAGCAGCCGGTAAAGCGCAGGATCGGAAAGGTCCCACAGCTGCGGTTCTGATACCGGGATGTCAAACGAGAGCCGGTTCTCTCCTTCTCTCAGGAAGATCTGCTGCGAAAGTTCAGTAGAAAGCGTGCCTAAAGGGTCCAGCACCATCATCGAAACGGATGCTTCACCGGCTTCTGTGCGATTCTCAACGACTGTTTCCAGATGTACGACCGCCTTGTCCCGGAAAATGTCCGGCGTCGTGATGAAGCTTTCCAACGGACGGATAAATACTTTACCTGCAGTATATAACTGAACTTCCCGAAAGATCCCCCCGCCCGTATACCAGCGGGACGCGGGATGCCGGCAGGAAGCGGTAACACGCAGTTCATTGTCACCGGGCCTGACGTACTCACTCAATTCGATCAGCGCGGGAGTATAGCCGTAGGGGTGATAAAAGACCAGGTCGCTGCCGGCGTAGATCTCAGACTTCTCATATACCCCGTCCAGATAAAGGAATACGGTTCCGTCAAAATTCTCAGGAATACGCAGTGTTTTCCGGTATTCTGCATCCTGGGACGCAAAATAGCCTACAGATCCCGCGCCGGGGTTCTCTGCCCGTCTCGGGAGCGTACTGATATAGTCGTCCGGCAGATCGACAGGGACCGCCGGATCCTTGCGCCAGCCGGAACCGAGCGCCCGAGTCCAGCCAAGATTCAGTGCTGTTTTCCTCATATTTCTCCTCCATTCCTGCCGGAAGATCAGATCATGCCGCCATAAGCCGCAGCCCGGATCCTCTGGTGGATGATCTCTTCCTGATTCGGCCAGAGCTGATGCATATAGGCAACAGCAAAATGCTCTTCAGGATCTGCCGCAGCCCAGGTGCCGGAGCCGCCGGTCCAGCCGAATTCTCCGAAAGAGCTGCTCGATCCGCCGGCTGCCGGGTCGATCATCGTCCGGACGCCCAGTCCGTAGCCATAGCCGGGCATATAGACCGCGTTATGCGCACCTGTCATGAAATCGTTCCGCTGGATCTCCGTGATGTGATTTCTCCGCATCAGATCGATGGTCTTTCTCCCGACGTACTGTTCACCTTTATAAACGCCGCCGTTCGCGAGCATCGTAAAGAACTTCAGCGTATCTTCCGCCGTGGAAAGGAGACCGCCTCCTCCGGCTTCATATACTTCATCCGGCGCGTGTCCGGATACGGACATCCGGAACGGCTCTCGTTCTCCGGCCTCATTGATCCTGTAGAACTGTGCCAGCCGTTCCGGCCATCCTGCCTCATAATGATAGCCTGTGGAAGTCATTTCCATCGGCTCGAAAAAGGTCTTTTTCAGATATTCCGAGAGGCGCATGCCTGAACACAGCTCAATGAGACCAGCTACCAGTTCATGGCTGTACCCGTACATCCACTGAGTCCCCGGATCAAATGCCAGGGGAACTTTTGCCATCTCAGGAATCTCCTCCAGAAGCGTATACGGCCGGCCCAGTTTTTCCCGAAGATCCTTCTTTACTTCCAACATCCTTGCGATCGTCGGATGTATTTCTTCAGTACTCCCGAAATTCGTCGCATAGGGGAATCCTGTCGCCATGGTAAAGCAGTCTTTTACCGTGATCCTGGTCTTTGCGGGGCGTTCGCGAAGAAGCGTCCAGTTATCCCGTTCATAAACGCTCATTTCCCTGTATTCGGGGAAATAATAGTCCAGCGGATCCGTCAGCAGGAAAGCTCCCTGTTCATAGAGCGTCATTGCAGCAGTACAGACAAAGACCTTGGTGAGAGACCAGAGATCAAAGATCGTGTCCGGATCCATCTTCCGCCCGGCCGCCTCGTCCGCATATCCTTCATAACGGGTATAAACGGTTTCTCCGTCCTTACTGACAGCAACAGCCAGGCCGGCAGGACCGGGCTTCATTTTCATCACGCGTTCAATGACTGCATCCAGCTTCTTTCCGTTGTATTTCATCTTTCCCGGTTACCTCTTTTTCCTGATTCAATGCAGAACGGATAATAAATACGATCGTTCAGACACGGATTTACAAAGACTGATAAACCGGGATATCATACACCGGCAGCAGCCTCACCTGACTGATCTTTTCATCTACCGAATCCACAAGCTCTTTTTCCGCAGCAAGATTATCTACGACAATGCGGGCGCCTTTTTTATCCGGCACGATCAGCAGGAGGATCTCCGTTTCTTCCGGATCTTCCGATCTCGTACCCCACGCATTCCCCGGCTCTTGGTTCTCAATCAATTCCCTGTATTCACGAAGGCCTGTCTCCCAGGTCGTTCCGTTGTTGAAGTTGTCACTCACGAGTGTGTGCTCGATGAATGCGTTTCCCACGTCTCCCGCGTAATTCACCGCAAGGATCAGATCCTTCACATTTGAGAAGGCGTCCTTCCTGAAGCGGACAAAATACCGGTGCGGTGCGGGTTCTTCGACTGAGATCGCCGGTTCTTCCGGAACAGCGCGGACCAGGAATCTCGTAAGGACACGCTCCGAAGGATCAGGCAGCCGTTCTGCAGAAGCCCCGGTCAGCGTGAAGCTTTCCGGCCAGGTACAGACCGGGTTTTCCGGATCCCTGGTTTCGATCCGCACCGTATCTCCGTCCGAAAGGACCGCTGCGTCCGTAAAGACCAGCCCTTGTTCCGTAAGATACATCCGGTCGGACAGCGCCCGGTCCATCACCAGCACACAAAGCCGTTTTCCTCCGCACCGCACCATAAAGGAGGATATTTCCGCGTTTCTGAATTCAGGAAGGATTTGTTTCCCGGGAGCATCCCGGAAACAGTACCGGTTCGTTCCTGTCTCATCAATGACCGCGTCTTCTTCAAATTCAAATGTTCCTTCCATCCCGTCCGGAACAAAGAAAACAGCCGAAGGAAACTCTCCCTGTATCATAGTCACTGGCTGAGCTGTCGCCTGGAGGAGACGGATCCCGTAAAGGTCAAGGTCAAAAGGCAGGATCGCATTTTCTCCGCCGTCGATATCAAAGCGGAATATGTGTTCCCCGCGCTTCGTCTCGAGAATGATCTCCTCATTCTTCCTGTCCGGGAGGTCCAGATGATCCTGAAAGTTATCGATGAAAAGGAAACCAGTCTCTCCGTCCGTACGGACCGCGTACCGCAGTGTCTCTGTATCCGAAGGATCGATCTCTGAAGCGCCTTCCGGTGTGACAGTCTGCATCGGACAAAGGATCTCCCCAAAGTCCCTGGCGAAATAATGAACGCATTTTGATCTTAAATAGCTCTCCCGGACCTGTCCGTATTCACCGAGAGGCGCCTGATAGTCGTACGAGATTTTCGGGAGACTGCCGTCATTCGTAAAGCCTCCGCATTTCATGACCGGGTTGCTGCCGCCGTGATACATGTAATATCCAAGCAGGTTGCAGCCCGAAGCGATCTTGATATTTGCGATCGCATCCACACTGCGCATAGGATAGATGAAGCGGAAATTGTAGCCGATCATCATGCCGGAGCCGATCTCGCAGCAGCAATACGGCTTATCTTCCGGAAGGTACCGCGGGTGGAAGTCATAGGTCGTTTCCACACCGTTTTCGTGGAACCTTTGGTATACGTATTCGTCCGTCGGAGGATGCACCCCGTTCACCATGGGCATCCAGGGCCTGAAGGCGTACCCGCCCCACATCGGCATCATTTCATCGGGAACGATCGCGCCGCCCCAGGCGGTCGCCGTAAAGAAGGCGGGCGTGATCCCGCAGGAAAGCGCGAGGTCACGGAGCGCCAGCATGTATGCATCGCCCTCGCTGCCGCCGTGCATGATCTCACGGAAGGCGTGGGCCGAAAACTGCCAGCAGGAACTGGCATGCATATATTCATTGTCGATCTGGCAGGCGATGATCGGCCCGCCGTCCCGGTAAAACAGTCCCTGAAGCTGTTTCCCGACTTCAGTGAAATACCGGCGCACATAATAAAGATATCCGTCGCTCAGTTTCCGGACGTCAAAGGGCATGCTGTACATCCAGTCCGGAAAACCGCCGTTCCGGCATTCGCCGTGAGAATACGGCCCGAGCCGCAGGATCACGTCCATTCCGTGTTTCCCGCAGAGCTCTATAAATCTCCGGAGATCCTTCCTGCCTGAAAAATCGAAGACGCCCTCTTCCTCCTCATGGTGGATCCAGAAGAGATACGTAGCCACCGTATTCAGACCGCCCATTTTCATCTTGATGATCTCATCCTCCCAGTACCCCTCGTACACACGGGAAAAGTGCATCTCTCCGGTGATCACGAACACCGGCTTCTGTTCCTTCTGCATGTAGTAATTGGTAAAGGAAAGCTCCCGGCCTTCCGGATCCGTATCACGAAAATGCCCGTCCAGCGGCCGGATGCTTTTTTGAGGTATACTCTTCAGGTTCAGGATCTCCGCCATTTTCAATTTCTCCCTTCTTCTTTCAAAATGCTCCTCCACCAGGGGAACAGTGGAGGAGCACTGGATCTTATGATCAGTTTATAAGAATATGCCTATGCTTACAAGCGGTTACTGATTTGCCGCCGCAAACTCGTCGATCTGGCGCTGCAGCTCATCGAGGATGTCCTGCATGCCTGCATAGTCAAGCGCTTCCTTAAACTCTTCGATGGTCGCGTCCACATCGTCAACAAGACCGTTGATCAGCGGATCGAAATATGTGCTCTGCACGGCATCCACTGCGGCGACCTGCGTCGCAACTGCTTCCGGGTTGAAGGTGAAGCTGTCCAGAATGTGGGACTCATACAGGTTCTCTTTGAAATACTTGTCAAGCGCCATGACCTTTTCATCCACAGGAGTCGGATCTTCATAGAAGGTCTTCAGCATGATGTTCATGTTTCTCCAGCCCCAGTAGCTGCCGCCGCCGAAGTCGTTGCCGGTGGACTTATATGTGCCGTCGCCCACGTCGATCCAGTTGACGCCCTCAATACCAAGCTGTGCAAGATTCTGGATCTCAGGATTCGTCGCGAATTCGTTGTAAACCATGAGAGCACGCTCAAGCTTTTTGCTGGCTGCGTTGAAGCCCACACCGCCGTTGATGTAGCGCGTCGCACGGTATTTGCACTCGGGCATGATGTTGTACAGGTTGATCTCCCAGTCCGGATGCTCCGCATTCGTCGGATTAGCGTACATCTGGCAGGAGCCTGCGTTCCAGACCATCGTCGCGCCTCGGCCGGATACAAGGCCGTCCTGGCGTTCGGAAGTGGTGTTCAGCACGTCATTGGGCCAGCAGCCGCCGTCCGCAAGCTCTTTCATCTTGTGGCAGTATTCCACAAACGGTTCCCAGTCAAGTACGTAGGTGAAGGACAGATCCTTGGGATCCTTGCAGTTATAAAGGACCATCTGGCCGCCGCAGGGCGTTCCGCCAACAGCGTACATACCAAGGTGCTCGAACATCAGCCAGTAGATGGATCCTGCTCCAACCGAGTTGCCGTACACGCCGTCGTTCATGCAGTCTTCATAGAACTCAAGAAGCTGATCGTAGCTGTTGATATCATCATAACCGTACTTCTTCATCAGGTCGCCGCGGATCGCAACTACGTCCTGGTTGACTTCCACGTAGTTTGCGGGGATCATGTAGATCTTGCCGTTGATCTTGGCCTGTGTCCAGGCATCTGCCGGCCACTGTTCCCATACGTCAGGAGCATACGTCTGAAGCATTTCTTCAGTCAGCTCCGCAAAGCCGCCTAATGCGACAGTCGTTTCGTAATTGCCCCACTGGGACGCCGTAAAGATCATTTCAAAATCTTCGCCGCCGGAGAACAGCAGGGAGTATTTGTTGCCTTCACCCCAGGAGATCCACTCGACATTTACTGTCGTGTTGATCTTTTTCTTCAGGATCTCGTTGATCTTATCGTAAGCCTCGTCAAAGTTGTCACCCTTGGTGCCAAGGAGATACATCGTAACGGTTTCAGGCTCCAGTTCGGATTCAGGCTCCGCCTCCGCTTCTTTTTCGCCTTCTTCACCTGCGTCAGCACTCTCTTTTGCAGGCTCTGTGTCCGCCGTTCCTGCCGGTGCGGTACATGCTGAAAGAAGAGACAGGCACATCAGCGCCGAAAGGACGAGCGCGATAAGCTTTCTTAAGCTTGTTTTCATTTTGGTTCCTCCTTAAATGTTTTGTTTTTTATAATTCGATCAGCCTTTCACGGCGCCGATCGTAATTCCCTGTACGAAATACCGCTGGATAAGCGGGAAAGCCAAAACGATCGGTCCCGTCACGACCACGGTCAGTGCAAGCTTCAGCGTCTGGGTCGGCAGCGATACCGCACTGATGACCTCGGAGCTCACCATGTTGGACGCGATCAGTTTCTTGTAGCCTTCAATGTTGTTCACCTGCTGGTACAGGAAGTACTGCAGCGGGTACATTTTGGAATCCTTGATATACAGCATGGCGTGGTTCCAGTCGTTCCAGTAGGCCAGTGCGATAAAGAGGCCGACAGTCGCAAGAGCCGGCTTCACGAGCGGCATGACGATCTGGAACAGGGTCCGGAATTCCCCGCAGCCGTCGATCTTCGCGGCGTCGATCAGGGATTCCGGGATCCCCTGGATGTAGCTCTTCATGACAAGCAAGTTATATACACTGAAGATCAGCGGCAGAAGCAGCGCGAAGTAGGTGTTGGACAGCTTCAGCGTATTCGTGTACAGAACGAAGGTCGGTACCAGGCCGCCGGAAAACAGCATCGTAAAGTAGAAGAAGAAAGAGAAATATCTGCGCCAGGTAAACGTCTTCCTCGTGAGGACGTACGCCGTCATCGTCTGCAGGACAAGGCCTAAACCGGTGCCGACAACCGTCAGGATGATGGTTGTCGCATACGCCCGGATGACCACGATGGGATCCTTGAAAACGGTCTTATAGGCTTCTGTGGAGAAATCCTGCGGAAGGATCGAGAACCCGTTTTCCACGATCGCCTTCTCGGATGAAAGCGAACCGGAAACCACCATGACAAACGGCACGAGGCACAGCAGCGCGATGATGGAGCAAAAAGCATACGCGAGGATATTCAGTGTGATGACATCCGCGCCGGTGATCTTGTTGGACCGGACTATTCTTACGTTGGTCTTTGTACTCATACTGCCCTCCCGGATCAGAACAATGTGTAATCCCTGTCATACAGGCTGACGAGCTTGTTGGCAAGAATCACGGTAATAAAGCACATCACCGACTGCATGAAGCCGATGGCTGAGGACATGCCGAAATCATTGCTGGAAATCAACGCCCGGAAAGCCAGGGTGTCGATCACGTCCGTATATCCGTACAGAAGGCCGTTCGACCCGACCAGGTTGTAGAACATGTCGAAGTTTCCGCGGAAGATACCGCCGATCGAAAGCAGGAACAGGATCACCACCGTCGGCATAATGGAGGGAATCGTCACATGGATGATCCGCTGGAAGACGTTGGCGCCGTCGATGGCTGCAGATTCGTAGATCTCCGTATCCACCCCCATGATAGCCGCGAGGTACATGACCGAACCGTATCCGATGCCCTTCCAGATGTTAAAGAACAGGAGGATCCCGGGCCAGGCGGAAGGCGTTGTGTAAAACGGGATCTTGTTTCCGCCCAAAGCTTCGATCAGGCGGTTCAGAATGCCGTAATCCGAACTGAAGATGTTGAAAGCCATGACGCCCACAATGACCCATGAGATGAAATGCGGCAGGAACATGAAGGACTGGCTGACCTTCCGGAACGTGCGGCTTTTGATCTCCGTGAGGAATACTGCAACAGCGATCTGGAATACTGTACCCACACAGATGAACAGCAGGTTATAAAGCACTGTATTCCTGATGACGCGCCAGGCCTGCCCGGACTTGAAGAAGAACTTGAAGTTGGTCAGTCCGTTCCATTTGCTGCCCCAGATCCCGCCGGCGTAGGTGTACTTTTTAAACGCCAGGACGATACCTGTCATCGGGTAATAGTAAAACAGCAACGTGTAGGCAACGCCCGGGAGCAGCATGAGAAGAAATACCCGGTATTTGTAAAGGTGATAAAAGAAGCCTTTCTTTTTGGTGTTCATGGAAGCCTCCGTTATATAAAATTTGCCAAAAGACTTTGTTTATGGTATCCTTATAGCATCCGGTGAAAACGCCTGCAACAGGTTTCAATAATAATGGGTTTTTCTTGTTCAATTCGAATATGGATTGTGCACGGTGCATATAGAAAAAATGCCTGATATGTAGATAAATTGCGATTTCTTAAAGAAAGGAGATTCGGGATGCTGGCCGTCGATTACCTTGCGCGATTTGAAAAATATGTGATCTTTTCAGATCTTCCCGGTGAGAATATACCCGTGGAAACAGGCATTCGGTTTTTCTTTCCTGTGCCGGTAAAGCCCGGCAGTTATGTATTTCTTGGGACCGACGCCGAATGGCACCGGCTCATCAAGGAAGGCAGTCTGATCCCCGGCGCAAGCTATCTGATTTCTGCGGCAAACAACAGCCACAGCCTCATTCCCTCCGAATTCAAGGGAAAGATCAATGTGATCTTTCTGGATCTTCCGGTCCGTGAGATCCTTTCTCGGACGGAATTCACCATGAGCACGGAAGCCGATCCGTTCCGCGAACGTCCGCTCGCGGCATTCTTTAAATCCGTCAGTGTGCAGCCTCTCGAACGGGAAACCGCCGAATCCTGGAAGGAGAACTTTCTGTATCCTGTAGGTGAATATATCGCCTGCATAGTAGTCCGTCCGGAAACGGCGCTCAGAAAGAAAGCGGAGATCATGGAGCTCAGTTCTCTCTTAAGGAGCTTCTTCCCAAAGATCAACCTGTTCCAGAACCGCCAGGAATGGATCATCATCTGGACACAGGACCACTATGGCACCGACGATATCGATCTGTCCTATGAAGCCTTCTCCGAGTTTCTTACGGAACACCGTCTGAATGCCGGCATCAGTTATGTGGCTGCCCTCCTCGGGAATTTCTATACCCTGTATCTCACGGCATCCACGTCACTCAGCCTCGGCACGAAAATGGGCATTATCCCGAGAGTCAAACGTATCTACACTTTTTCGCAGTTCGAGCCGCTGTACCTCGTGCATCTCTGTGAAAAAAGCTATTCGACCATGCACAACGGAACGCCGTTCTATTATATGGCCCATCCGGACATCGTCCGGATCTTCCTCTATGACCAGGAGCACGGAACGGATCTTCTGGATACGCTCTATACGTATCTTCTGAACGATTCCAGCCTTCAGAAAACAGCCGCGCTCATGTATATGCACCGGAACACGGTGTACAATAAACTGACAAAGATCGAGCATATCCTGAACTTCCATATCTCGGACATCCCGGACAACTCGATCTTCATCATGTCGTACATGATCATCAAATACTACATCGCCTACATGAACCGGGAGCTGACGTAACAGTCAGCCCCCGGTTTTTCCGTATGCTATAGAACTTCCCGAAACGGACGTATCAGTACGTCCACTCATGTCCCTCTTCCTCATCCGTCTTCGGATCGTGATGTCCGAAGGAGAAAGTTGGCTGAAGTTCTGCCAGCTTCTCGATCAGGGCATCGTCAAAATCAGTCTTCGCTTCGATCTTCCGGTCAAAGACCATCGTGCAGACGTGGTCTTTTTCCGCCGGCTTCCACAGTGGCAGGCCGGCCGTATTCGGATCGCCCGTATGCGCGAACGCGGAAAAAGCAGCCGGCATCAGCTCAGCAAGTGCTTCCCAGTTTTCTGTTGCCGAGCAGTACTGGATGACGTCTCCGTTCCCGAATACGTAAGGAATATCGCTGTTATGCCAGGCCGGCATGCCGGTCTCGAACTCATAGCAGCTTGCAAGGAGGTATGCATAGATCGGGGCGGAACCTTCGGCCTTCTGCTTTGCGTACTTCACCGAGCCGCGGCGTACCAGATGATCCACAAACGGCGCATAGGCCGGGTTTTTGTCCGGATACGCCTCTCTGAAGAGCTGTATGACCTCACTGCCGTCTTTTTCTCCGAAATGCTGAAGGACAGCCTGCTCCTGTTCGTCCGCATTCATTTCTGACTTGTTCTTTACCGTTGCGGGATTTGAAAACTCGCCTAAAGTGGAACCGATCATCATCGGGACCGTTTTGGCATGCTCCGTAAAGCCGACCGTCATCGGATCGCCCAGGTACCAGTCATTCTGATGCGGCCGCCAGGACATGACCTGCCCCTGTCTTCCGAATACACGAAGTGCACGGTTGACCGCCATAATGAAGAGGCGGAAATGGACCTTCTGAAGGCTTTCGATGTCGTCTTCAGGAAGGTTCAGCTGGCGCAGGACTTCGTGCGAGAATGCTTCCGGATCCGCCTCCGGGTGCGCTTCAAGCCTTCCCGGGTCGAACACGCCGCTCATGACGATCGCCTTCTGGAACAGCCCGTCGCAGGAAGGCGCCTGTAAAAGTGTATTGACCTTCCCGCCGCCGCCGGACTGGCCGAAGATCGTTATATTCTCAGGATCCCCGCCAAAGGCCCGGATATTCTCCCGGATCCAGTGAAGGGAGTATTCCAGATCTACAACGCCTGCGTTGCCGGAATTCCGGAATTTTTCTCCGAAGCAGGAAACGTCCATAAAGCCGAACGCATTCAGCCGGTGGTTGACTGCGATCATAACAACGTCATGATTCCGCGCCATATTGTCGCCTTCAAAAGCGATGTGCGCGATCGCGGAACCGTCTGAAAAGCCGCCGCCGTGGTACCAGACCATAACAGGCTTCTTCGCTTCCGGATCGAGTGTGGGCGTCGCGATGTTCAGGTTCAGGCAGTCCTCTCCCATCGGCCAGTAGCGGTGCGGGACAGTCAGTTCATTCCCTGGAAGAGGCTCCTCTAAAAGGGGGCTGACGAAGCCGTAGGCAAGCGCGTCCCTGACGCCTTCCCAGGATTCCGGCTCCACCGGCATTTCAAAGCGCTTTGCCCGGGCGTACCGGACTCCCCAGAAATGATAAACGTCGTCATAGAAAAAGCCGCGCAGCTTTCCCTGTTTTGTTTCAACTACCGGCGTATCCTTGCCGCAGATAAATGTGTGCTGATGTATCATCGTGTTTCCTCCCTTTACTGATCCTGAAATACTTTTTCAAAAAACTGCACCGCCGCCTTCCGCCAGAATGTCCAGGTATGCGCTCCGGGACAGTGGAAATAATCGATTGGAATGCCCCGTTCCTCCCGAAGTTCCTTCATGATCGGATCAACGGACCGGTAAAGCCCGTCTTCTTCGCCAACACCGACGAATACATAATTGTACAGAGACCTGAACTTATCCCGGTCGTACAGCACTTCCGTATAATCATCCGTATCCGTTTTCAGGAAAAACACCCCGGAGAACATACCCGCGTTCGCGAAAAGCTCCGGATACTTCATTATGATCTTCTCCGTCTGGATCGCACCCATGGAAAGGCCCGCCATCGCGCGGAACCTGCGGTCCGGCACCGTCTGGTACGTCCGGTCCATAAAGGGCACGATATCAGCTGCCATCTCTTCGTCGAACGCGCTGAGCGTGGGATGGCTGGATCCGTCTTCCGCAAAGCTGTACCCGCAGGCCATCGCGACAAGACAAGGTTTCATACGGCCTTCCGCAATCAGATTGTCAAGAATATAGTTGACTTTCCCGTGCCAGACCCAGCCAATCTCATCCTCTCCGCCGCCGTGCTGCAGATAAATGACCGGAAGGCAGTCCCGTGAAGCGTCATATCCGGGCGGCGTGTATACATAGAGCGGCTTATACTCGTCTGTCACGGAAGAATGATACAGATGGAAACGTACAGTACCGTGCGGCACTTCCGTGAGGAGGTAATCTGTGAACTCAGGATCCTCCATTTCAAAGAAATTTACCGCCTTGAACGGACCGTAGCAGACCTGCGCCTGCGGATGCACAAAGGAGGTCCCGTTCACAAAGAACTCGGTATACCAGAAGCCCGGGGCAATATCGGACACCTCCGCGGAAAAGCGGCCGTTGTCTCCCTTTTCCAGAGCGATCCTCCTGCCTCCAAAACTGACCTCTACTGTTTTCGCGAGCGGATCCGTAAAAGAGAACACGGCTGTCCCCTGCCCCGTCACCTGTATGCCTGGCTCGCAGTCCCTGTACTTCCCGGCAGGCCGGCCGTCCGGAAGGGTCGCAAATATGATTTCCTTATATTCCGGAGAGAAGAAAAGCGGCATTGTGGTCAGTGCCTGATTACGTCCTTCATATTTAGGGCAAGGCGTTCTTCCGGGAACCAAAGTGGACGGATAACTGGGAAGTTCTTCTTCCCGGAAGATCAGGCTCGCAAAATCCCTGAGGCTCTTCCGCCACGGGCTCCATTCGTGGTAGCCTTCATAGATCTGGATCATGACCGGCACGCCGATGTCCTGGATACTCCGGACTGCCTGATGCAGGTTTCCGGCCTGCGGCTCATGGTCTCCTGCAGATAAAAAAACCAGTCCGTACTGCAGCTTTTCCTTCGAGATCTTTTCCAGGCTGTCATGCGACGCGCCGCTGAATATCCCCAGATAACCGAAAAGGTCCGGATGCTTCGATGCGGAAAGCGCTGCCTGCGCCGCACCCAGAGACAGGCCGGCCACCGCGCGGTTTTCGCGTCCCGGCTTTACCCGGAACTCCTGTTCAATAAAAGGGATGCAGTCATATACAAGTTCACTGTCAAAATCGCCGGGGTAAAATACAGGGTCTTCATCGTCCCTGAAGGCGTACCCGCTGTTCATGACAACGATCATTGGAAGCGCTTCCTCTTCCGCGATCAGGTTGTCCATCACGAAGTGCGCCTTGCCGTTCCAGATCCAGCAGGTCTCGTTCTCACCGACCCCGTGCTGGAGGTACAGCACCGGATAACACTGATCCGTATTATTCTCATATCCCGGAGGTGTGTAAACATAGACTCCCTTCATTTTTCCCGTCACTGAAGACCGGTACATCGTAAGCCGAACGGTTCCGTGCGGGACGTCCTTATAAAAGAAAAAGTCATCGGCCGATTCAGGCAGGTCAAAAAAGTCCCGGCACATGAAGCCGCCGTAAAACCGGGCGTCCGGATTACTGACCTGTACGCCGTCCACGAACCAGCGGTTGTAATGGAAGCCCTTTGGGATACCGCTCACGCGTTTCCGGAACCATCCGTCCTCCTGCTTATCGAGAGAGATCCGATCGCTTGGAAAGGATCCGGTAACGCCGCACGTTTCCACAGTCTCCGCATGAGGCGCGTAATAGCTGAACACGACGTCCCCCGAAGGCAGAACCATGACGGCCGGCGTCCGGTCGATATACCGCATTCCCTCAAGGCTTGCCCAGGAATTGATATCTTTGAAAAACGGTCTCGCAAAAAGCGCATGCCCGGTGAGCGCATTATTATTCAGCATTTCCAGGCCAATCAGGCTTTTGGTTTCTTTACTGTCCGCATGCATGAGATACTGCCTCCTTACCGGTATATTTAAACCCGTGCGGATACATTCTTTCGACCCTCCACCGGTTTCTGCGCCTATCATCGGTCATCACCGGAGATCCGTCAAGAAAGGAACGGCAATCCTGTGCAGTACGCACATTTGATGTGCAAAAAAACTACATGATGGAAATGTCCGGACTTTTGACACCGCTTTCATAAGCGTGTATAATGTGGATACAGATATGCATTCTGAGCATTTTTTCTATATAAGTGAGAGGTATTCATGAAATCGCTCGAGCCGCGCGTTCTGCCAAAATCGGAGTATTATATTCATTACGCGTCCCAGACCGGCAAGGACGCCTTTTTCTATCCGGTGCATGTGGGCCATTTTTATTATGAGGCCGGCTACAGCCAAAGCAGGAGCTCCTTTGACAGTTTCCTGCTCATGTATATTCTGGAAGGGGAAGTGGTCGTGGAATATGGCACTGAAACAGTGACCGTGAGAAAAGGCCAGTTTGTGTTTCTGGACTGCTATAAGCCGCATGCCTATTATTCCGATCAGGATTACGAGTCTCTGTGGATCCATTTTGACGGGCAGAATTCCCGTCATTTCTTCGAGATGATCACCGGGAATATCGGCAATGTGTTTATCATGGACGATCCTATCCCGGTCATTAATCGTATCTCAAGGATCTTTGAAGTATATCATCAGGGCCAGCCTATACGCGAAGTCTGGCTCTCCAGGCAGATCTACGACATGCTCTGCGACCTCTGTCTCTATTCGACGACCCAGGCACCAAACCAGACGCATTCGCCGGTCATAGAGACCGTGACGGCATACATCAACGAGCATTTCAAGGAGGATCCGAGCATTGAAACGCTTGCGGCGCAGACAAATCTCTCCTCCTATTATTTCATCCGTATATTCCGGAAAGAAACAGGTATGACACCGCATGAATACATCATTAATCTGAAGATGGATTTCGCGAAATACCTGCTGAAAAAAACGAACCTGTCGATCAAGGATATCTGCTACGAATGCGGTTTCAGAAACGTGAGTGTGTTCTGCGCCGCTTTCCGGAAAATGACCGGCCAGACGCCCACGGCGTTCCGGAAAAAGGATGAGGAGTGACCATCGGCGCTGAAAGCATCATATCTGTTGATATCGCACCAAATCGCAGTTCATTTTCATTGCCTTGTTATTCCTTTTTTTATATAATTGAATCAATACAAAAAGGAGGTACGACGATGGCGTCAACAGAGAATAAAACAGCGCCGGAAACGGACAAAAACCTGTTCAATATCCTGGCAGGGCTGCCGTTTACCAGGCGCGGCGCATGGTTCGGCATCTATGCCGACAATTTCATGCGGCCCATCTACGGCACAAGGCTCTTTATCGGCTCCAGGCGCGGCAGCGTGATCGAACGCGGCAGCAGCGAGCTCATGAAGATCCAGCCCATATACCGCGGGGAAAAGGCGGATTACGAGGTCCTGACCTCCGCAACAGAGCTTATTCTCCGTACCGCGTATGGCGATATCCGCTGCTGCTATCCGGCACCGGATACACTGTATTTTAAAGGCGAAAACGGGCTCTCATTGAGACTTGAGAAATCCATGCCCACCCACGAAGTGATGAAAAAGCGCGGGGACAAGGGCTGGATCCAGCTGGCGTCCTGGGTGGGCACCGTGCTCTACTACCCTGTCAAGGGTGAGCTCGACATGCAGGTGGACTGGGATTACGAAACCCTTTCCACGCCGCACGTCCGCGGCTTCGCACTCCCGGATGAGAACGGCGAATTCCTGCTGTCCGTGCAGGAAAGCATCTATGACAACAAAGTGGCGGATCATTATCCGACGTACGAAGAAGGGCTTCAGGCTGTGACAGCGGACTGGCAGGATTTTGTGGACCACATGCCGAAGCTCACCGGTGAATTCGCTGAGCTCCAGAAAGAAGCGCTCTATACCGAGTGGTCGTTCATCGTCGACCCCTCCGGACGGATGGAATATCCGCTGATCTTCATGACCGGGCGGGCGATGGCCTCGTCCTGGCAGATGATCCAGAACGCGGTGGCCTTCAAGGACAACGTCCCGCTTCGGAACGCGTTCCTTCTCAATATGCTCTGCCAGCAGGCTCCTTCCGGACAGTTCTCCGATTTCTACGACGATTCCCGCAACAACCCGCAGGGCATCAAATCGCCCATCCAGGGCTGGGGACTCAAGTGGATCATGAAGGATCACGACCTGTTCAGCGAAATGCCGGAAAGCGATCTTCTGCGGATGTACAAGGGCTACGGCGCCTGGGCGGACTGGTTCATGAAGTACCGCGACGATGACCACGACGGTCTTCCGGAATGCGACCACGGCGATGAAAACATGGACGACGCGAGTCTCTATGTGGACAGCCCCGAGATGGAATGCCCGGACCAGCCGGCCTACCTGATCCTGCTCTACGAAGCGTTGGGCGACCTCGCCGGACATCTCGGAATGCCCGAAGAGCAGGAAGAATGGTACCGGAAAGCCAAGGACCTGCTCGATCTCCTCATCAAAGAGCTCTGGAACGGAGAAATGTTCATCTCCCGGATCGCGCGGACCCACGAGCCGGTCATTTCCGGCTCTCTCACGCACTATATGCCGCTGGTGCTCGGAAAACGGCTGCCGCAGGAGATCATCGATAAGATGACGGCGGACCTCATGGAAGAAGGCGTCTTCCTCGGGAAGTACGGCCTCGCCAGCGAGCGTCTGGACAGCGACCAGTACCGCGTTATGGGTCTCGCGCGCGGCTTCGTCCTGCCGCCGCAGCATCTTCTGCTCCTGACCGGCATGTACGACGCCGGCAAGGTCGAGGAGGCGAAGATGATCGCGACCCGCTACTGCCTCGCAATGAAGGACAACGGCTTCCACATGCTGATCGACCCGAACGAGCCGAGCCGCAGCGCGTTCGCCTGCAGCTGGCCGACCTGTGTCTTCCTGATCCTGGCGGACATGGTCCAGAATAAATAAGGGGGTGTACTGAAATGAACGAAAAAAACCTGTTTAATGTTGCCTCCAATGCTTTCTACCGGCGCGGCGCCTGGTTCGGCATCTTCATCAAGCCGCAGCGTTTCGCGTCACCCGTGAATACCGGGAAATGGGGAACCGCCGATATCTTCGTGGGCTCCAGAAGGACCGGTGCGCAGCACCTTCAGGACCCGATGCTCATGAAGCTCGTGCCCGTTCATCATGGCGTGCAGGTCCCCTTCAGCGTCCATGCGGAGGCGGAGGAGCTTACCATCGTCACCAAATACGGCCGCATCCGCTTCGCTTTCGCCGAGCCTTCGCTGATCCTCGCAAAGGGTGAAAACGGCCTCGGTCTTCTCATGCAGCGCGACATGGAGATCCATCAGATGGCCCGGAAGCGCGGCGAAAAAGGCTTTGAGACTGCTTTCGGCTACGTCTGTTCCATCGTCTACAACCCCATTCAGGGCGAGATCGAAATGAACTGCCCGTGGGATTTTGAGCGGCTGTCTACGCCTTATATCCGGAACGAACTCAAGCCGGACGAAAACGGCGAGTTCCTGCTTTCGATCGAAGAAACCGAAGCCTTCGGCTGCATCCGGGACGAATATCCTTCGTACGAGGACGCTGTTGAAAGCGCGAGGGCTGACTGGGAAGCGTTCCTTGATAAGCAGCCGGAGCTTGCGCCGGAATACGCGGACCTTCGGAAGGAAGCGGCCTACATGACCTGGTCGAACCTGGTGGACCCGGCGGGCCTCATCAAGCGCCCCTATATCTACATGCGTTCTACGGATCCCGCGTCCGCCTGGCAGATGTGCCAGAACGCGGTGGTGCTGAAGAACAACCTCGAGGCCGGCATAGAGCTCCTTTTAAACATGCTCGATCATCAGGCACCCAGCGGCCAGCTGCCCGATTTCTTCAGTGACGCGAGAGGCGCGTACCTCATGATCAAGCCGCCCATGCAGGGCTGGGCGCTCGAGATCCTTATGAAGGAACACGACTTCGCAAAAGAAGTGCCGCAGGACAAGCTCGTCATGATGTACGAGGGCTATGCCCGCTTTGCGGACTGGCTGTTTGAGTACCGCGGCACGGAAGACGGTCTTCTCTTCATGGAGCACGGCGATGAAAGCGGCAGCGACGACTGCCCGCTCTTCAAGGATACGCTTGCAGTGGAAGCGCCTCAGACGAGCGCGTTTACGGCGCTCCTTCTGGAAAAGCTCGGGGATCTTGCGAAGATTGTGGGACGTGAGGAAGAAAGCGGACCCTGGTACGAAAAAAGCAAAGCGCTCATTGACAAGATGCTTGCCCGCTTCTGGACCGGGGAACGGTTCGTGGCCTATGACCACTATCAGCCGGACCGCGTGATCGAGACAGAAAGCATCCAGTTCTTCTACACGCTGGTGCTTGGAAAACGCCTGCCTGGAGACGTTATCGAAAAGCTTGCGACAGACCTTGAAGAAGGAAACGGCTATCTTTCGAACGGCGGCTTCACCACGGTGAATCTGAAAAACTCTCCGTATACGGAGGTCGGTGCCGGGCTCGGCAAGATCCTGCCGGCGGACCAGATCATCGTCACCACGGGGCTGTACCTGGCCGGTAAGAAAGAACAGGCAAAGCGGGCTGCGAAGATCTTCTGCGACGGCCTCGGAAAAGTGCCGAACTTCTACTTCGCGAACGGTTTTGTCGGGACGTGGACCGCGGCGGCGTTCCAGATCCTGGCGAATATTTACTCAAACGGGTGAAAGCTTTCCCCTTGAGGGGAAGGTAGCCCGAAGGGCCGGATGAGGTGTATAGAAAGAGCCGCCCTTCGGGGCGGCTCTAACCTTATTCCGCCAGCAGCTCATCCAGAATAGCCGCGGCCTCTTTCGCCAGCCTCAGGCACGGCCTCCTCTTATAAAACTCCTCCGTGCGGGGCTCGGGCACTTCCCCGGGAGTGACCGGGACGTCCTTGAGAAGCTCGCGGCAGACGATGGTACCGTTCTTCTCCTTAAAACGGCGGGCGTATTCCTGCACGAGCTTATAGTGTCCGGGCTTTGCCGCGGGGTCCTTGGGGTCGTCATATCCCCGGAGGATCCCGAGGACCAGCAGCGCGCCGCTCACCGTCCCGCAGACTTCCCGAAGGCGGCCCATCCCGCCCCCGAATGATGACGAAAGCCGGGCCGCTTCCTCCGTGGAAAGCCCGGTCAGGTCACAAAACGCGCAGCACACCGCCTGGGCACAGTTGTACCCTTCCAGAAATAAGCGGCCGGCTTCTTCACTGTGGTTCATGTTTCGAGAACTCCCTTCCGCACTTTGTTCCGCAAAAAGCTCCCGGAGATCTCTCCGGGAGCTTTGTTTACCTCGCAAAATTATTTGCTGAGAGCCTGCTGTACAGCAACAGCCACAGCCACGGTCATACCGACCATCGGGTTGTTGCCGGCGCCCAGGAAGCCCATCATCTC
>JAFRVD010000052.1 GCA_017441825.1 Lachnospiraceae bacterium | reverse complement strand
GTCGTTCGGGTTCATGACAGAACCGCGGACCGTCGGACGGATGCCCATATGGCGCTTGCGGCCGGCATTGCCGTAGTTGATCAGGTTGTGGTCGCCGTTGCCTACCACGCCCATGGTGGCGCGGCAGCTGATGGGAACAAGTCTCATTTCGCCGGAGGGAAGACGCAGGGTCGCGTACTTGCCTTCCTTAGCCATAAGCTGTGCAGCTGCGCCTGCGGAACGAACGAACTTCGCGCCTGCGCCGGGATACAGCTCGATGTTGTGGATCTGCGCACCGATCGGGATCAGGGAAAGCGGCAGGCAGTTGCCCACGCGCGCTTCCGCATTCTCTCCGGAAAGAACGGTCATGCCTACCGTCAGGCCTTCAGGAGCCAGGATGTAGGACTTGACGCCGTCTTCGAAAACGATGAGCGCGATGTTTGCGGTTCTGTTCGGATCGTATTCGATGCTCACGACCTTGGCCGGGATACCGTCACGGTTGCGCTTGAAATCGATGATCCTGTATTTTCTTCTGGATCCGCCGCCATGATGACGAACGGTGATCTTGCCCTGGTTGTTGCGTCCGGCATTCTTCTTTAACGATACGGTCAGGGACTTTTCGGGAGTGGTCTTCGTGATCTCCTTGAAGTCGCTGCCGGTCATCTGCCGTCTGGACGGTGTATAGGGATTGTACTTTTTGATACCCATTACTGTTTCTCCTTACATGTTTATTATCGCACTTCTCTGTGCATATGCGCAAAGACTCTTACGCGCGGCTTTCTATTACAGCCCGCTGAAGATCTCGATCTCCTTGGAGTCCTCCGTCAGCTGGACGATGGCCTTCTTGGTCTTTGCTGTCTTCCCGACGATGAGCCCGCGCCTCTTGTTCTTGCCGTCGAGGTTCATGGTGTTCACTTTCTTCACCTTTGTGCCGGGGAACATTTTTTCGACCGCTTCCGCGATCATGGTCTTGTTTGCGTCCGGATGGACAAGGAAGGTGTACTTCTTGTCGCCCATGCCGTCCATGGATTTCTCCGTAACGACCGGTTTCAGGATCACATCATAATACTGTACGTTCGCCATTATGCATATACCTCCTCGATCGCCTGTACGGCAGCCTTCGTTGCTACAAAGGCGTCATACTTCAGGATGTCGTATACGTTGATGCTGTTCGTGCCGGCAGTCTTCACACCCGGGATGTTCCTTGCGGAAAGGATCACGTTCTTATCATCATTGTCCATGACGACGAGGGCCTTACTGACCTTCAGGTTGTTCAGGATCTCAACGAACTTCTTCGTCTTGATCTCATCCATCTTAAGCTCGTCAAGTACGAAGAACTTGTCTTCCTGCACTCTGCTCGACAGCGCTCCGAAGAGGGCCTGCTGCTTTTCTTTCTTGTTGAGCTTGAAGGTGTAGTCTCTCGGGACCGGGGCGAACACAACGCCGCCGTGTGTCCACTGCGGAGACCTTGTGGAGCCCTGCCGCGCATGACCGGTACCCTTCTGTCTCCAGGGCTTGATGCCGCCGCCGGAAACCTCGGAACGGGTCTTCGCTTTCTGTGTGCCCTGGCGCTTTGCGGCCAGATGAGCGACAACAGCCATCTTGATCAGATGATCGTTGACTTCCACGCCGAATACGGCGTCGGAAAGCTCCATCGTGCCGACCTTGGCACCCTGCATATTATAAACAGATACGTTTGCCATCTGTGCTTCCTCCTTTCGTCCTGCCGGTTATCTCTTGACCTTGACGGCCTCGCGGACAGTGACCAGAGCCTTCTTCGCACCGGGTACCGCACCCTTCACGAGGATCAGATTCTGTTCAGCGTCTACGCGGACGACTTCAAGGTTCTGGACGGTAACCTGCACGTGACCCATATGGCCCGGCATTCCCTTGCCCTTCAGAACACGTCCGGGGCTTGTTGCCGCACCATTGGAGCCCTGATGACGGTGGAACTTGGAACCGTGAGCCATGGGGCCTCTGTGCTGGCCGTATCTCTTGATAGCGCCCTGATAGCCTTTACCCTTTGAAACTGCGGTGACGTCGATCTTGTCGCCTGCCGCGAAGATATCGGCCTTGATCTCGTCCTTGACGTTATACTCTTCCGCGTTCTCGAAACGGAACTCACGGATGTAACGCTTGTAAGGAGCGCCTGCCTTCTCAAACTGGCCCTTCACGGGCTTCGTCACGAGCTTTTCACGGATATCGGAAAAGCCTACCTGCACTGCCTTGTAGCCGTCCTTCTCTTCCGTCTTGACCTGCGTTACGACACAGGGACCGGCGGTCAGGACCGTTACCGGGATCAGCGCACCGGTCTCGTCAAAGACCTGGGTCATGCCGACCTTTGTTGCCAAAATCGCTTTCTTCATTTTTACCTCCTGTGAATCTACAGCGGATCAGGGCTCTTCACCCTGATCATCCTAGAACTAGAGATACATTCTATATATCTTCTGTTTCAGGAATTCTGAGTAATTGATCTGCCGCGCGTTACTGCATCCGGATGTTGATGCTGACACCTGCGGGCATCTCGAGCTTTGACAGCGCGTCAACAACCTTCTGGTTGGGCGCGATCACATCGATGAGCCTCTTATGCGTTCTCTGCTCAAACTGCTCTCTGGAGTCCTTGTACTTGTGAACGGCGCGGAGGATCGTAATGATCTCCTTCTTTGTGGGAAGCGGTACGGGACCGCTGACGCTTGCGCCGGCCTTCCTGACGGAATCCACGATCTTTGCCGCAGACTGATCGATCAGCTGATGATCATACGCCTTCAGAGTGATTCTCATAATGTTCTTAGATGCCATAAAAAAAGTCGCCTCCTTTTCGCACTTTTTCTAACAAAGTACGACAAGCGGTGACTGTACACTTACCCGTGTGTGTCTTACTTATTCACACACTGCCTGTCTTTTTACAGATCGTTTCGTTGTACAGTGACTTGTCGCCAGTTTTGGTAACTTGACATTCGCTCCACAGAAAACCTGATGCCGGGGGCACCAGCAACCTCACGCTTCTTCGCTATCATGCCACAGCAAAGTACAATATAGCACAACAAAATGTAAATTGCAAGCGGTTTATTTATTTTTTCTTTTATAGGAAATATCCGGCCGGCTCCGTTCTTAAGAACTCCCGCCAGCCTCCACATTCCGCACTTCCGCGGAGCAGATACTCCGCTCCGTGCTCCATGTGGGGCGTGAATCAAAGTCTGAACCGCATGCTTATGCAAGCATACATGCGGTTCGACTTTTATTCACTGTTATTTCAGGAATCCATTCACGATCTGCTCCTTCGCCTCCTGCTCCGTGAGCCCGAGCGTCATAAGCTTCGTGATCTGCTCTCCCGCGATCTTGCCGATGGCCGCCTCATGGATAAGCGCGGCGTCCGTACTGGTCGCCGTGATCTCCGGGATGGCCTCGATCCTTGCGCCGTCCATGATGATGGAGTCGCACTCCGAGTGGCCCGCGCACTTTGCGTTCCCGTGGAGCTTCGAAATGAATTTCTGGTGGGACGTTCCGCGCGCAACGGACCTCGAGACTACATTGGCGGACGACCCGTCGCCGTTGAGTTCAACGGTGTACTCGGACTCCGCGTCCTGGTCCTCATGCGTCATTAGGCGTTCGTGAACGGTGAGCTCCGCACCCGCGGAAAGCTCCGCAAGAGTCGAACGGAACGTGGAATCCACACCCTTGATCTGGACCATCTCCATCTCCATGGAGGTGTCCTCCTTCATGTAGACCTCGGTCCTCGGGTTCATGATGCGTTTGCCCGTGGCGTCCTCCGTACCGGAGCCGTAATGCTTCTCCACGTATTTCACGCGCGCGTTCTTTTCGACAAAGAACCGGTGCACGCCGTCGTGCTGCGCGTCCTGGTTGCCGCAGTTGTATATGCCGCAGCCTGCCACGATCACCACGTCCGAATCCTCTCCTATATAAAAGTCGTTGTACACGACCTCCTTTAAGCCGGTCTCGGAAATAACGACCGGGATATGGACGGATTCATGCTTTGTGCCGGGCTTTATGATGATATCGATGCCGGGCTTGTCTTCCTTCGTGCGGATCTCAATGTTCGCCGTGCTCCTGCGGCTGTCCGTCGCGCTGTTGATGCGGAAATTGTACGCACCCTCGGGCACCTCGTGGAGGTCCGCGATCTCCTCTATGATCCTCTTCTCGATAATATCCATATATGCCTCCAGTCCCGTCAGCTTAACACCCGGTCGCACGCCTGAAGCGCCGCATCCGTCCCGAGTAGCTTCGGAAGGATGGCGTCCCTCGGCCCCTCATCGGTCACCTCGCCGCCCGAGATCACTACGATGCTGTCCGCGATCTCCAGGATCCGTTCCTGGTGCGAAATGATGATGATGGTCCCCTTGACCGTCTCGCGCATCTTCTTAAATACCTGGATCAGGTTCTGGAAGCTCCAGAGGTCGATCCCGGCCTCAGGCTCGTCAAAGACGGAGATCCGCGTCCCGCGCGCAAGCACAGTCGCGATCTCTATCCGCTTCAGCTCGCCGCCGGAAAGGCTCGCGTTGATCTCGCGGTCGATGTAGTCTCTTGCGCAGAGGCCCACTGCAGAAAGGTATTCGCAGGCGTCCACAATGCTCAGGTCCTTCCCCGCCGCAATACGGATGAGGTCCTTGACCTGGAGCCCTTTAAAGCGGACCGGCTGCTGGAAGGCAAAGCTGATGCCGAGCTTTGCGCGCTCCGTAACGCTAAGCGCCGTGATGTCCTGCCCGTCCAAAAGGATCTGCCCCGCGCTCGGGGTGCGGATCCCGGCAATAAGCCGCGCGAGAGTGGACTTGCCGCCGCCGTTCGGCCCCGTGATCGCTATGAAGCGGTCGTCCGGGAAATCCAGCGTTATGTTCTTGATGATCTCGATGTCTTCTTCATTCTCCCTGACACCGAGCGACAGATTTCTGACTGAAAGCATAATTTTGTCCTACCTCTTGAAAAAGGCCCCATTCAAGTCCAGGAATACGGACCGGAACGGGGCCATTCATCATACATGATCAATCTTTCTTGGAGTCGTCCTTGGAAGCCTTTGTTTCCGCGGGCGTTCCGGATACCGACGGATGCTCCAGCTGGACCACTGCGGACTTCTGCATCGGGATGCGGCAGTTCTTGTTGCTGCCGAATTCCACGATCACGGTATCCTCGGTGATGTCGATGACTACGCCGTAGAAGCCGGAGGACGTAAGCACGGTGTCTCCGACCTGCATGGTCGAAAGCATTTCACGCTGTTCCTTCTCCTGCTTTCTCTGCGGGCGGATAGCGATAAAGTACATGGCGGCAAAGAAGACGACCATGACGCCTACATACATCAGGATGCCGCTGCCGGCGCTTACGCCTTCCTCACCCGTTGCCGTGGTTCCCGCCATACAGCCGGATAAAAGAAGCATTGCCGTGGTTACGGCCGAAAGAAATAATTTTTTCATAATATAAACCTCCGTGCGATGCGTTACGCTTCGCCTTCCCGGAGCGAGCGCACGACATTATCTTTATACTCTTTAAAGGTGCCTTTGTCAAGAGATTCGCGGATCTCCTCCATGAGATGATTGTAAAAATACAGGTTATGAAGGACCGCGAGGCGCATGCCGAGCATTTCCTGCGCTTTCAGGAGGTGGCGGATATACGCGCGGCTGTAGCTCCTGCACGCCAGGCACATGCACCCTTCTTCGATCGGCCGGGCGTCCCGCTCGAACTTTTTGTTGAACAGGTTCAGCTTCCCGTGATGCGTGTACACGTGGCCGTGGCGGCCGTTTCTGGACGGGTAGACGCAGTCGAAAAAGTCGATGCCGCGGTCCACTCCCTCGAGGATGTTTTCAGGAGTCCCCACTCCCATGAGATATGTGGGCTTGTTCTGCGGAAGGTGCGGTACCGTGACGTCCAGGATGTGGTACATCTCTTCGTGGCTTTCCCCCACGGCGAGGCCGCCCACGGCGTACCCGGGGAGGTCCAGTTCCGAGATCTCATCGGCGTGGGCGATGCGGATGTCTTCGATGATGCCGCCCTGGTTGATGCCGAAAAGCATCTGCTCCGGGTTCACGGTCCCGGGCTCCTCCCGAAGCCGCTCGATCTCAGCCTTGCACCTTTTAAGCCACCGGGTGGTCCGCTCTACGGACGGCAGGATGTAGTCCCGCTCCGCGAGCGCCGGCGGGCACTCGTCAAACGCCATGGCGATGGTGGAGCCCAGGTTCGACTGGATCCTGACGGATTCCTCCGGTCCCATGAAGATGGGACGCCCGTCGACGTGCGAGCGGAAGTACACGCCTTCCTCCCTGATCTTCCGGATGCCAGCCAGGGAAAATACCTGGAACCCGCCTGAGTCCGTGAGGACCGGCCTGTCCCAGTTCATAAACTTATGAAGCCCTCCCATGTCACGGACAAGGTCATCGCCGGGCCTTACGTGCAGATGGTACGTGTTGCACAGCATCACCTGCGTCCCGATCCCCCGGAGGTCATCGGTGCTCACCGCGCCCTTGATGGCGGCCGCGGTCCCCACGTTCATAAACACCGGCGTCTCGATCACCCCGTGCACGGTCTCGACCCTGGCGCGCTTCGCACGTCCCTCGGTTTTAAGCAGCTCGTATTTCAAGTTTCTCTCCAATCTGTTTCAGTCCGGACGGGTGCATCGTCGCACCAGTTGCTCCGGGAGCAGGAAAATCCTCCCTGCGCAATCTGGTGTCTCCTCGCACCCTGTGTATTGCAGCGCGCAGGCGAATTTAGTGCCGTTAGGGACACCGCCGCTGTGCGAAAGCTGTATCCCGGAGCGGACCATATGGCCGACCGCAGAACGCCGTCACTACAGAAAAGGGATCCGGCGCTGAGGCGCCGGATCCCCTGGTTCGCAATGGAAGCCCGTCAGGCGTCCTGCTGCGCCTTCTTGCCGATCTTCGTGCGGAACACATACCACATCGCGCCGGACAGGCACACGGACGAGTAGCCGCCCACGATGATGCCGACCATAAGCGGCAGTGCGAATTCCTTAATGGACGTCACGCCGAAGATGTACAGCGCGACCACCATGAACAGCGTAGTCAGGGACGTGTTCACGGAACGGCCGAGGGTCTGCGTCACGGACAGGTTCACTACCTTCTTTAAGTCGCCGGAGCCCAGGATGCCCAGGTTCTCACGGATACGGTCAAAGATGACGATGGTAGCGTTGATCGAATAACCGACTAACGTCAGCATGCAGGCGATGAACGTATTGCCGACCGTCCAGCGGAACACCGCGTAGCACGCGAGCACGACCAGAACGTCGTGGACCAGAGCCAGCACGGACGAGGACGCGAAACGGATGTCGCGGAACCGGATCCAGATGTACAGCAGCATCGCTACAGACGCGAGGATCACGGAGATGATGGCGGAACGCGCCATCTCCTTGGAGACCGTACCTGAAATGTTTTCATAGGTGATCTTGGAAGAATCTACGTTGAACTGCTCTTCCAGAACGTCATACATGGCGGAACGCTGGTCCTGAGTGAGCTCCTGCGTCTTGATGATGACGTTGTTGCTGCCTACAACAGGCGTCAGCGTAACGTCCGTAGAACCGATCGCATCAGAGATGACCGGCTTCACTTCAGTTTCCAGCTGCTCAACGGAACGGTTCTCATTGAAGCTGACGTCCGTGGAAGTACCGCCCACGAAATCCAGGGAGAAGTTCAGCGCGTACGTCTTCGCGCCGTTGATGGCCATGGCCGCAATGCCGATCACGATAACGGCAGCGGACGCCGCGAAGAAGATCTTCCTCTTTGAAAGGAAATCCTTCTCTTCGACCGGCTTCTTTTCGCCGTAGAACTTCTTATCCTGCAGGCCGACCGCATACGCCGCACGGAGCAGTATACGGGTCACAACAAGAGCGGTGAACATGGACAGGACGATACCGAGCGCCAGCGTGATGGCAAAGCCCTTGACCGTGCCGGAGCCGAAGAAGTACAGCACAACAGCAGCGATGAGGGTGGTCACGTTGCCGTCGATGATGGCCGACAGCGCCTTCTGGAAGCCCGCGGCAATAGAGCCCGAAACAGAACGGCCGAGACCGATCTCTTCCTTCACACGGGAGAAAATGATGACGTTCGCATCTACCGCCATACCGATACTCAGGATGATACCTGCAATACCGGGAAGCGTCAGCGTAATTTCCTGGTTGAATGCCGCAAGCAGCACCACGATAAGGCCCGTGTAGAAAATGAGCGACAGAGACGCGCACACACCGGGAATTCTGTATAAAACGATGAGGAGGATGCATACCAGCAGGATACCCACAAGCGCCGCAATAAGGCTCGTGGATATAGCCTGGCTGCCGAGCGTTGCGCCTACCACCTGCGAACGGAGCTCTTCCAGTTCAACGGGAAGCGCACCAATGCGGATGTAGGTCGCGAGCGTGCTGGCAGACTCATAATCGAAGTTGCCTTCGATCTGGCAGCTGGGAGAAGTGATCTGCTTCTCAGCAGTAGGATAGCTGATGACCTCTCCGTCATATACGATATAAAGGGGCTTGCCCGTGCCGGCGATCTCGCCCGTCACGTCCGCAAACTTCTTCTGTCCTTCTTCCGTAAAGCCGATGACTACGATATATTTGCCGTCCTGGTCCGCGCCTGCCTGTGCGGAGCTGATATCGTTGCCGTCCAGCGCCGTGGTTCCGGCGATGTCCGTATAGTCCGTACAGAAGACCAGCGTACCGGGCGTGCCCAGTTCCTTAAGAACAGCGTCAGCGTCCGTTTCACCGGGGATATCGATGGTCAGGCGGTTCGAGCCTTCCTGATATACGACAGCTTCGGTAGAATAGCTTTCAACACGCTTCTGGAGCTTCATCTTCGTGTCCGCCATATCCTGCGCGTCAGGGGTCTCTTCACCCTTAGCCTGATACGTAATGGATACGCCGCCGCGGAGGTCCAGGCCGAGCTTGACGTCGCTCAGGGACCCGGAGTGCTCATAGCCCCAGCCGTTTGCCGCCGTAAAGATCACGAGCACGAACAGGATCGCGAAAATCACGATACTCACGATCCCTCTTGTCTTGGAGTAGGATTTCATGACTCTTTCCTCTTTTCATTAAAAAATGCACGGTACGGCCCATTACAGGCCATACCATGCAACTATAGCACATTTAAAACTGAAATTCAATTAAATTTTTCAGAACCTTATCGGACCGTTTTCAGGAGCCTTTACTGCACCGCGGGAGCCTCTGCAGGCAGCTTTTTCCTCCATTTGCCGTACCGGTAGAACACGAACGACAGGATCATGCCCACCGTCCACGCTACAAGGAGCGAAATGGGCAGGCACTCGTACCGCCCGTTCGGGAACTCCGGAGAACGCGTAAGGAACGCGATGAGGTACGCAAGCGGCACGCGGATGACAACGGTCGTCAGGATCGCGAGCCACATGGGAGTCACTGTATCCCCCGCGCCGCGCATCGTGCCCTGCAGGCACTGGGAAACGCCCATCATGACGTATCCTGCCGCGAGGATCCGCATGAAGTGGTTGCTGATGTCAACGAGCTCGTCCGTATTCGTGAACATGCCCATCAAGAACCTGCCGAAGATCAGGATGGCCGCCACAAGGACCGAGGAGACCACAGTCGCGATGAGTGTGCCCTGCTTTACGCCCCGGTACACGCGGGCCGTCTGCCTCGCGCCTACGTTCTGCCCGACGTAAGTCGTGACCGCGGCGCCGAAGGAGAAGTTCGGCATCATCGCGAAGCTGTCGATGCGCATCACGATCACGTTTGCCGCGATGATGGTCTCCCCGAACGTATTCGTGAGCGACTGCACCACGACCATGGACAGCGCGAAGATCGCCTGGGACACGCCGGACGGCAGCCCGAGCTTCACGATGTCCTTCGAATACCAGCCGTTCAGCCGGATATACTTCCACTTGAGGTCAAAGTACTGCGTAAGCTTCGCGAGGCGGAGGATGCAGAGGATGCTCGACAGGAACTGTGCGATCACGGTCGCAAGCGCAACGCCCGCGACCCCCATCTTGAAGCCGGCCACGAACCAGATGTCCAGGCCGATGTTCAGCGCACAGGCGAACAGCAGGTAGATCAGCGCCCAGACCGAGTCCCCGAGGCCGCGCATGATACCGCTCAGCATGTTGTAAAGCGACATGCCTATAAGCCCGAGAAACAGGATCGTAAGGTAGGATTCGCACCAGTCGATAATGGACTCCGGCGTCCCCAGAAGCTCAAGGAGCGGCCGGGCCAGAATGGGTCCGATGATCATGACAAAGACCGAGGACAGGATCGCGAGAACGATGCTGGCCCCGATCGATTTTGACAGCGCTTCCCTGTTCCGGGCGCCCACGTACTGCGAGACCAGGATGGTAGCGCCGGTGGAAATACCCACGAAAAACACGAGAAGCAGATTGTAGATGGGCGCCGCGGAGCCTACTGCGGCAAGTGCGTTGTCCCCTACGTACTTTCCGACTACGATAGAGTCCACCGTGTTGTAAAGGGACTGTGCGATATTGCCGATCAGCATGGGAATCGCGAAGCTTGCGATCTTTGCGGCAGGCGACCCTGTGGTCATATCCACCGGTTTAAAGAGATTTGCTAAACCTGATTTTCCTGACATCTTCTCTCTTTCCTTGGATGGACTTCATGCCGGAGCCTCCGGCGCCCATTCTGTGCTGTAATTAATTATTAATGTAAGCCCATGCGTCCTTCAGGCTCTCGATGATGGGCAGATACTGCGGGCAGGCAGCCTCGCAGGCGCCGCACTCGATGCAGTTTTCGGGCGTCGCATTGTTGTCGACCAGCCTCTTATAGTCCCAGCCGGACTTCGGGTCCGTGCCGTAAAGCGAGGATTCGTTCCAGAGCCGGAATACTTCGGGGATGCTCACGCCGTTCGGGCAGGGCATGCAGTAGCGGCAGCCCGTGCAGCCGATCTTTGTGCGGCTCTTATATGCCGCGCGGACGTCGTCCATCAGCTTAAGCTCCGCTTCGTCCATGCAGCCCACTTCGACCGTATCGAAGATCCGGAGGTTGTCCTCCACCTGCTCCATTTCGTTGCAGCCGGACAGGACTGTCGCGATCTCCTTGTGGTTGCAGAGCCAGCGGAACGCCCACTCGACTGCGGAGCGCTTCACCGGGAACGCGTCATAGAGCGCCTGGACGTTGTCCGGAGCATTCGCGAGACGGCCGCCCAAAAGGCCTTCCATGATGACTACCGGGATGCCTAAGCGGCCCGCAAGCTCAAGTCCCTTCGTGCCGGCCTGGTTCTCTACGTCCATGAAGTTGTACTGGATCTGGACCATGTCCCAGTCGTAGTCGTTGATGATGTACTCGAACTCATCGTACGGGCCGTGGAAGGAGAAGCATTTGAAGCGGATCTTTCCGGCAGCTTTCAGTTCATTGAAGAACTTGTCCACGCCGCGCTCCTTCGCGAGCTCCCACTTTTCCTTGTTGATGCCGTGCATCAGGTAGAAATCGATATGGTCCGTCTGGAGCTTTTTAAGCTCAGACTCGAACATGTTCTCCATATCTTCGCGGTTATGAACGCGGTCGATGGGCATCTTGGTCGCGATGGTGACCTTGTCTCGGTAGCCGTCCTGAAGCGCTTTGCCGAGAATGGTCTCGGACGTCTGATCGAGATACACGAACGCAGTATCGAGATAAGTGACGCCTCCGTCGATGGCTTTCCTTATGAGCTCAATGGCCTTTTCCGTATTCGCGGGTGATCCCTGGGACCCCTCGCCGTTGAAACGCATGCAGCCAAGACCAAACGCGGAACCCTTGATGTTCAGTTTTCCAAAGCCACGATATTTCATTGTTCTCCCTTCCGGGCCTTGGGCCCTCTTAAAGATCTTGTGATCTTACTCTTCTTCG
>JAFRVD010000006.1 GCA_017441825.1 Lachnospiraceae bacterium | reverse complement strand
CTACCGCGTCGGGAAAAAGACGGGAGCCGATGTGGTCATCACAGAGATCGGCGGCACCATCGGAGATATCGAATCCCAGCCTTTTATCGAAGCCGTGCGGCAGATTTCCCTTGAGGTCGGCAGAGAGAACAGTCTGTTTATCCACGTAACATTGGTTCCTTATCTGCGTGCTTCGGAGGAATACAAATCCAAGCCCACACAGCACTCCGTGAAGGAGCTCCAGGGCATGGGCATCAACCCGAACCTGATCGTGCTCCGCTGCGACGAGCCCCTTGAAGAATCCATTTTCCAGAAAATCGCACTGTTCTGCAACGTCAAGCCGGACTGCGTCATCGAAAACATCACGCTGCCGAACCTTTATGAAGCCCCGCTGATGCTGGAAAAGTCCCGCTTCTCCGAAGTCGTCTGCCGGGAGCTCGGGCTGCCTGAACGTGAGCCGGACTTAAAGGACTGGCAGGAAATGGTCGACCGCGTCAACCAGGCGCGCTCCCACTGCGTGGAGATCGGCCTGGTCGGGAAATACGTCGGTCTTCACGACGCGTATCTGTCCGTCGCAGAAGCGCTCCACCACGCAGGCTTCTACCATAACGTACACATCAATATCCACTGGATCGATTCTGAAGAGATCCGTCCCGAGACTGCCGATGAAATGCTCTCCCCGCTCGACGGCATCCTCGTGCCGGGCGGCTTCGGAAGCCGCGGCATCGAAGGTATGATCCTCGCGGAGAAATACGCACGGGAACACAACGTGCCCTATTTCGGCATCTGCCTCGGCCTGCAGATCGCCGTGATCGAATACGCCAGAAATGTGGCGGGCATCCCCGACGCGAACTCCGGCGAGTTCAACGAACAGTGTAAAAACAAGGTCATCGATTTCATGCCCGGCCAGAGCGACGACATCGACAAGGGCGGAACGCTTCGTTTAGGCGCGTACCCCTGCATCATCCGGCCCGGGACCACCATGGAGCGCTGCTACGGAAAACGCGAGATCAGCGAGCGCCACCGTCACCGCTACGAGGTCAACAACGATTACCGGGAGATTCTTTCTTCCCACGGGCTGACCCTGAGCGGCATCTCCCCGGACGGGAAGCTCGTAGAGACCGTGGAGCTTACGGACCGCCCCTTCTTCGTGGGCGTCCAGTACCACCCCGAATTCAAGAGCCGCCCGAACAAGCCGCATCCTTTATTTTTAGGGTTCATCGGCGCATCGGTTGAAAAGTCAAAGGAATCTGAGTCATGAGCATCCATGAAGAGTGCGGCGTTTTCGGCGTCATGTCCTCTGCGCCTGCCGACGTAGCCAGGATCTCCTACTACGGGCTGTATGCGCTGCAGCACAGGGGCCAGGAAAGCTGCGGGATCGTCGTCAACGACGACGGCCTGTTCGTGTCCCACAAGGACCTCGGCCTTGTAAGCGAAGTGTTTTCGAGAGACGTGCTTGCGTCCTTCCCAAAGGGGACGATGGCGGTAGCCCATACCCGTTACGGGACGACCGGCGCGTCAAACCGCAGCAACTGCCAGCCTGTTGAGGTCAACCATCAGAAAGGCCGGATGGCCATCGCACATAACGGAAATCTGTCCAACGCGGCGGAGCTCCGCGCTCTTCTCGAGCTGAACGGGGCCATTTTCCACACGTCCAGTGATACGGAAACGATCGCGTACATCGTGACAAAGGAACGGCTGACCGCGCCGTCCATCGAAGACGCGCTCAGCATGGCGATGTACACGCTGGACGGCGCATATTCCCTGGTTCTCATGTCCCCGCAGAAGCTGATCTGCGCGAGAGACCCCTACGGCTTCCGCCCGCTCTGCTACGGCAGGACGGCGGACGGCATCTATGTGGTGGCCTCCGAAACCTGCGCGCTCAAGGCCGTCAACGCGGAATTTATCCGGGACGTAGAGCCCGGGGAGATCCTGATCATCAGCAAGGACGGGGTCGTTTCCAGACAGGAGCACTGCGGGAAAAAGCCAAAAAAGCTCTGTATTTTCGAGCATATCTATTTTGCCCGGCCGGATTCCGTGATCGATGGGCATTCGGTCCACGCGGCGCGGATCAATGCGGGTCGCGTGCTTGCCGAAGTGCACCCTGTTGACGCCGATATCGTCATCGGCGTCCCGGATTCCGGCCTGGACGCGGCCTTGGGCTACAGCAGGGCGTCCGGGATTCCCTACAACATCGGGCTGATTAAGAATAAATACATCGGAAGGACGTTTATCGCGCCTGACGACAGGTCGAACCAGGTGAGCATTAAGCTGTCCGCCGTGGAAGAGGTCGTCAGAGGAAAGCGCATTGTCCTGATCGACGATTCGATCGTAAGAGGGACGACCAGTGAACGCATCGTTTCGCTGCTTCGCGACGCAGGTGCGAAGGAGATCCACATGCGGGTCTCCGCCCCTCCGTTTCTTTTCCCGTGCTTCTACGGCACGGACGTGGATTCCCAGGAGAACCTGATCGCCTGCCGCCATACGGATGAGGAGATCGCGGAGATCATCGGTGCGGATTCGCTCGGCTTCCTTCCGGTCGACCGGCTTCCGGAGCTCACCGGAGACTCGGGCATCTGCAGCGCCTGCTTCAGCGGCAAATATCCGACCGGCATCCCGCAGGATACAAGAAAGGACCGCTTTGAGCGGAGGCTCTCGGAGCTTAACCAGTGAGGAAATAAACATGGTGAATGCACCTGACAGAAAAATCATACTGGAGGACGGGCAGGAATACTACGGCTGCTCCTTCGGTTCGGATGCGGAAAAGATCCTGGAGATCGTCTTCAATACGTCAATGGTCGGCTACCAGGAGATCCTGTCCGATCCTTCGTATACGGACCAGGCGGTGGTCATGACCTATCCCCTGATCGGAAATTACGGGATGGCGGCGGACGATTACGAGACGGAGACGCCCACCATCGGCGCGCTGATCGTACGGGAATATAACGACGAGCCGTCGAACTTCCGGGCGGAAAGGACGCTCGGCGACGTGATGCGCGAATACGGGATCTCCGGGATCTCCGGCGTGGACACCCGGAAGCTGAACCGCTCCATCAGGGACTTCGGGAGCCGCAAGGCGCTCCTGACCTCCGCGGATACCCCTCTCTCCGAGGGGCTTTCCCGCCTCCGTGATTACAAGGCGCCAAAGGACGCAGTTTCCCGGGTCAGCTGCCGCGAAATGCGGGAATACGGCCCAAAGGACGCCCGCTTCCACGTGGCGGCCATCGACTGCGGCATGAAGCAGAACATCGTGCGGTCTCTTCTTGCAAGGGGCTGCCGCGTGACAGTGGTCCCGTGGAATACATCTGCGGAAGAGATCCGCACGCTCCGTCCGGACGGTCTCTTTATTTCAAACGGTCCCGGCGATCCCACGGACGTCCCCGAAACCATCGGCACCGTCAGGGCGCTTCTCGGGACACTTCCGGTCTTCGGGATCTGTCTGGGCCACCAAATCATATCGCTTGCGTACGGCGCAAAAACATACAAGCTGAAATTCGGCCACCGCGGCGGCAATCATCCGGTCATGGACCTCACTACAGGAAAGATCGAGATCACTTCCCAGAACCATTCCTACGCAGTGGAGGAAGAGAGCCTCTTAGGGACGCCGCTTACGGTCACCCACAGGAACCTGCTGGACCAGACAGTGGAAGGGATCCGGTGCGAAAAGGATCGGGTGTTCAGCGTGCAGTACCATCCGGAAAGCGCGCCGGGACCGCAGGACAGCGGCCACCTGTTCGACCGGTTTATCAAGATGATGGAGGAGGCCTCGGACCATGCCGAAAAGAACTGATATCCATAAGATCCTGGTGATCGGCTCCGGGCCCATCGTCATCGGTCAGGCGGCGGAATTCGACTACGCCGGGACGCAGGCCTGCCTGGCGCTCAAGGAGGAGGGCTACGAGGTTATCCTATGCAACTCCAATCCGGCCACCATTATGACCGACACCGCCATTGCGGACAAGGTCTACATGGAGCCCCTGACCCTGGAATACATCGCGAAGATCATCCGGTACGAACGGCCGGACGGCATCCTGCCGGGAATAGGCGGGCAGACCGGCCTGAACCTCGCCATGCAGCTCGAACGGAAGGGCATCCTCGCGGAATGCCGCGTGGAGCTTCTGGGCACCCGGAGCGAATCGATCGAGCAGGCGGAGGACCGTGAGAAATTCAAGGAGCTCTGCGCAGCGCTCGGCGAACCGACGCTGCCCTCCGAAACGGCTTCTTCCGTCGAAGAAGGCCTTGCGATCGCGGAAAAGATCGGCTATCCGGTCGTCCTGCGGCCGGCGTTTACGCTGGGTGGAACAGGCGGCGGGTTCGCAGAGAACCCCGAAGAATTTGAGGTCCTCATGAAGAACGGGCTTGCGCTCTCACCGGTCCGCGAGGTCCTGGTCGAAAAAAGCGTCAAGGGTTATAAGGAAATCGAATACGAAGTGATGCGCGACAGTAACGACACCGCCATCACGATCTGCAACATGGAAAACGTCGACCCGGTGGGCATCCACACGGGAGATTCAATAGTGGTCTGCCCCTCCCAGACGCTGACCAATAAAGAATACCATATGCTCCGGGACAGCGCGCTCAGGATCATCCGGGCGCTTAAGATCGAGGGCGGCTGCAACGTCCAGTTTGCACTGGATCCGAAGTCCTTCCAATATTATGTGATCGAGGTCAATCCGCGCGTTTCGCGCTCTTCCGCCCTCGCATCGAAAGCGAGCGGCTACCCCATCGCGCGGGTCTCCGCGAAGATCGGCGTAGGCATGCAGCTCCATGAGATCCGGATCGCGAATACGCCGGCATCCTTTGAACCGGCGCTTGACTACGTGGTCACGAAGCTGCCGCGCTTCCCGTTCGACAAATTCGCGGACGCGAACAATACGCTGTCCACACAGATGAAGGCGACCGGCGAGGTCATGAGCGTGGGCAGGACCTTTGAGGAAAGCCTGCTCAAGGGGACGAGGTCGCTCGAGATCGCCACTTACCACGTGTATCTCAAAAAGTTCGACGATATGGAGACCGACGCCCTGTACGACTACATCGGCATCGGGACGGACGACAGGATCTACGCGATCGCGGAGCTTTTGTGGCGCGGCGGGGACGTAGACAGGATCGCAGAGATCACCGGCATCGACCGGTTCTTTATAAGAAAGCTCCGGAACATCGTGGAGATGGAGGAAGTGGTGAAGGCACAGCCTTACGATCTTACGGTCCTGAAAGCCGCAAAGAAGATGGGTTTTTCCGACAAGGAGATTTCTGTGCTGTGGAAGACGGACGAACTTAGTGTCTACCATTTCCGGAAGGCGAACGGCGTCATGCCCGTGTACAAGATGATCGACACCTGCGCTTCCGAGTTCGAAAGCTACATTCCCTACTTCTATTCCACTTACGAAGAAGAGAACGAGTCGATCGTTTCAGATAAAAAGAAGATCATCGTGCTGGGCGCCGGACCGATCCGGATCGGCCAGGGCATCGAGTTCGACTACTCGACCGTGCATGCAGTGCAGACCATCAAGAACGCGGGATTCGAAGCGATCATCATCAACAATAACCCGGAGACCGTGTCTACGGACTATACCTGCTCTGACAAGCTGTATTTTGAGCCGCTTTTCCCGGAAGACGTCATGAACATCATAGAGCTGGAGCAGCCGGAGGGCGTGATCGTTACGCTGGGCGGACAGACGGCCATCAACCTGGCGCAGCCCCTCCATGACCGCGGCGTAAAGATCATCGGGACGGACTGCGAGGCGATCGACCGCGCGGAAAACCGTGATTCCTTTGAGAAGCTGCTCCTGTCGCTCGGGATCCCGCAGCCTGACGGGCGGGCGGTCACCAGCATGGAGGCCGGGATCGAGGCGGCCAGGGAGATCGGGTACCCGGTACTCGTGCGGCCAAGCTTCGTTCTGGGAGGACGGGCCATGCAGATCGTCGCGAAGGAAGCTTCCATGTGGGAGTACCTGAAAAACGCGGTGGCGGTGGACGAGGACAAGCCGGTGCTCGTGGATAAGTATATCCGCGGTAAGGAAGTGGAGGTGGACGCCGTCTGCGACGGAAGGCGCGTGTTCGTTCCAGGCATCATGGAGCTTGTGGAGCGGACCGGCGTGCATTCCGGGGACTCTGTGAGTGTGTACCCGTCCTACAGCCTTTCAGAAAAGGTCAAGGAGACGATCCTCGACTATACGGAAAAGCTGGGGCTCGGCATCGGAATCATCGGCCTTTACAATATCCAGTTCATAGTGGACCGCTCGGAAAAGGTCTACGTCATCGAGGTGAATCCCCGTTCGTCCCGGACCGTGCCGTTCCTTTCGAAGGCCACAGGGTACAGCCTGGCGGATATCGGGACGCTCGTGATGCTGGGAGTGACGCTCCCGGAGCAGGGGATCTTCGAACGTTATCCGAAGGAAAAAGGACGCTATTACGTCAAGGTCCCGGCTTTTTCGTTCTCCAAGCTCCGCGGAATGGACGCATACCTTTCGCCGGAGATGAAGTCTACCGGCGAGGCCATCGGCTACGACAGGATGCTGCACCGCGCTGCGTACAAGGCGATGATCGCGGCAGGCCTTTCGCTTCCGAATTACGGGACGGTGCTGGTCAGTGTGGCGGATGAGGATAAGGAGGAGACCGTACCGCTGGTCCGGCGGTTTTACGATATGGGCTTCAACATTGAGGCGACCAGCCTGACCGGCGAGGTCCTGAACGCCCACGGGATCCGTACGAGGATCCGTCACAAGCCGAGCGAAGGCAGCGAGGAGGTACTCAACTCCCTCCGCGCGGGCTACGTGAGCTACGTTATCAACACCCGGGCGATCCTGTCCGGGATCCATTACGGCGACGGCGTCGCGATCCGCGAGATCGCCGCCCAGAACAACATCACCATGCTGACTTCGCTGGATACGGTCCGGATGCTCCTCGACGTCCTTGAGGAAATGACGCTGGGCGTTTCGACCATCGACGCAGAATAAAGGAGGAAATCATGCACTTTACGAAAATGCAGGGGCTTGGAAATGATTACCTGTACGTCTACGGCGAGGTTCCACCGAATATCAGGGAGCTTTCAGTGAAGCTTTCCGACCGTCATTTTGGCGCCGGCTCGGACGGAATGATCTATATCTCTCCGTCAGAGACCGCCGATTTCAAAATGCGGATCTTCAACGCGGACGGAAGCGAGGCGAAAATGTGCGGTAACGGGATCCGCTGCGTTGGTAAATACGTCTATGATAAGGGATATACGGACAGGACCCGCCTGACCGTGGAGACGCTTTCAGGGATCAAAAAACTGGACCTCACGGTCCGCGCCGGAAAGGTCAAAAGCGCGGCGGTGGACATGGGCGAGGCTTCTGTCGGGGAAGAGCTGACGCTTACCGTGGCGGGAGAGACCGTGACAGGTATCCCGGTCTCCGTCGGAAACCCGCATTTTGTCATATTTGTGGAAGACATTGAGAAAGCGCCGCTTTATACGCTCGGACCTGTTCTCGAAAAGCACGAGGCTTTTCCGGACAGCGTCAATGTGGAATTCGTAGAGGTGCTAAGTAAGGATCAGCTCAGGATGCGGGTCTGGGAACGCGGCAGCGGGGTGACGATGGCCTGCGGGACCGGCGCCTGCGCGAGCACTGCCGCGGCGGTTCATAAAAGCTATTGCCGCCCTGACACCCCGGTTGCGGTCGTCCTGGACGGCGGGACGCTCACGATCCGTGTCGACACGGACGGCGAGGTCCTGATGACCGGCCCTGCGGTCACTGTTTATGAAGGAGAAGCCGAATTATGATCATGCCGAACATGCATTACGCGGATCTCAAGGATTCGTATCTGTTCTTCAACATCGCGCAGAAAACAAAGGCGTATCTTGAGACTCATCCGGGGACCCATCTCTACCGGATGGGGATCGGGGACGTCTCCCTGCCCCTGTGTGACGCCGTGATCAGGGCGCTCCATGAAGCCGTAAATGACCAGGCAGACAAAGCTCTGTTCCACGGCTACATGCCCGAATGCGGTGCGCCGTTTTTACGGCAGGCTATTGCGGAACACTACCGGAAGCGCGGAGTCTCCCTTTCCGACGATGAAGTCTTCGTCTCCAGCGGCGCGAGCGATGAGTTGGGCGACATCCTCGACCTTTTCGACCGGAGCAGCAGCGCGCTCATCATGGAGCCGGCTTATCCTGCCTATGTGGACGCGAACGTCATCGCCGGAAGGAAGATCGTGCATCTCCCGGCAGGCGCTGAGAATCATTTTCTGCCCGAGCCCTCGGGGGATTTCAAGGCGGACATCATCTACGTCTGCTCTCCCAACAACCCGACAGGCGCCGTGTTTTCCCGGGAGCAGTTACAGCGCTGGGTGGATTTTGCGAATGATAACGGCTCCGTGATCCTGTTCGATGCGGCGTATGAAGCGTTTATTGTGGACGACTCGCTCCCGCACAGTATTTTCGAGCTTCCCGGCGCGGAGACCTGCGCCATTGAGATCTGCTCTCTTTCAAAGACCGCCGGCTTCACGGGAACGAGGCTCGGTTATACGGTGATCCCGAAGACGCTCGTGCGGCGCGGCATGTGCTTCAATGATATGTGGGTCCGGAACCGGACGACCAAGACCAACGGCGTCTCTTATATCATCCAGAAGGGCGGGGCCGCCGTGTTTACGGACGAGGGCCAGAAGCAGATCCGGGAGAATATCGCGGTATATAAGAACAATGCGAAGACGCTGATGTCTGTGCTTGATAAACTCGGGATCTGGTACTGCGGCGGTAAAAACGCGCCGTATATCTGGATGAAGTGCCCGGACGGCATGGGCAGCTGGGAATTCTTTGATCTTCTGCTCAATGAGATCCAGGTGGTGGGCACGCCGGGCGAAGGCTTCGGCGCCTGCGGCGAAGGCTATTTCCGCTTCTCTACCTTCGGCGATCCGGAAGACACTGAAAAAGCGGCGGAGCTGCTGTATGAGCTGCTCCGCCGCGGGAAAGTGTGAGCGGTCCGTATCAGAGGACCGGAACGGTAAAATACGGTGCGTTTTTCGCGCAGTCATTGAGCTTTTCCAGAAGATCGTCTTCGATTTGGAAAACACCTGCTTCCTCCGTCTTACGCTCCGCTTCCCAGGAACCGTCTCCCGGAATGTGCAGGCCCTCTCCCCGTGCCCGAAGGCGCTTTACGAGCTCGTCTGCACGGTTCCGGTACGTCTCCCGATCCATGAGAGCGTCCGTTTTGAGAGCAATGGCTGTATGAGTCATCCCGCGGTACGGCCGGTCGTTTTCGCCTTCATCGAGGATCGCACCGTAAGAAAACACACCGGTCAGAAGCTCGGAAAGAAGCGCAAGGCCGAAGCCTTTATGTTCACCGATCGGATATTTGGTGCCGGCAAGGAGCTCCGCCGCCGATGTGGTCGGATTCCCGTCCCTGTCTACGCCGTAATGGATCGGAACAGAGCCGCCCGCGTCTGCCAGAAGCTTCAGCGGTTCATAGGCGATATATGCCAGACAGATATCCAGCATCACAGGGTCCAGACCTGTCGGGAAAGCGTAGCCCATGGGGGACTGTCCAATCAGGTTCCCCTTCTGTCCGGGCATGCCCATCGTCGGGCCGGCCTTGGCAAGGATCAGTCCGACAAAGCCGCGGTCCGCCGCGTAACAGACGTACGGCGCGCTTGAAAGATAATGATTGGAGTGCCGAACCGTGGCAAAGCCGATCCCGTGCTCTTCCGCGAGATCACAGGCGCGCTTCATGATGTGCATTGCTGAGATCTCTCCCGCGCCGGAGTGACCGTCCCAGCTTTCAATTGCTCCATAGGACGCCACCGGCGTGATCTCCGCTTTCGGATCGATCACGCCGTTTTTTACAGCGTCGATCCGCTGCGGCAGGTTGTGGATATCATGGTGCCCCATCCGGCGCTTGCTGTTGCCTGTATAGATGTCCGCCAGGAGAGCCGCGTCTTCCCGTCTTCCGCCCCATGCGGTCCAAAGATCTGTAATAAACGTCCGGAGTGTTTCTATTGGTATTTTTTTCATCTGACGTCACCTCCTTCTTCGTCATTTTATCAAATGTTTTGAAATTTGTCGAGTAGTCTGACCCCTCATCCGGCGCTTCGCAACCACCTCCAAGGGGGAAGGCTATCATGCTTAGGCTTCCCCTTCCAGAGGAAGCTGTCAGCCCGAAGGGCTGACTGATGAGGTCGAAAAGTTTCGCAGAAAACTGTTGACAAGTTACCCATGGATAACTATAATGTCACGCGGAAGGTTAGCTGCGGGTAACTTTTTTTGTTGAGCAAGGGTTGTCTTCTGCTAACCGGAACAGGAGGAAATTCGATGATGCCATTAGCGCTTGCAGATACCGGCGAAGAGAATATCATCAAAAAAATCGGCGGAAGCCCGGAGGTGAAAGCGCATCTCGAGAACCTCGGGTTCGTAGTGGGCGGAGCCGTCACGGTCATCACGTCGCTTGCCGGGAACGTGATCGTAAACGTCAAGGAGACAAGAGTGGCTATCAGCGAAGAGATGGCCAGAAGAATTATGGTATAAGTTTTTATCAAGGGAGGAGTTAATGAAAACATTAAGAGATGCCGCAATCGGGCAGACCGTCACGGTCGTAAAGCTTCACGGCGAGGGTGCCGTCAAGCGCCGCATCATGGACATGGGGATCACGAAAGGGATCGACGTCTACGTCCGCAAGGTTGCGCCGCTTGGAGACCCGGTCGAAGTCACAGTCCGCGGATATGAGCTTTCTCTCCGGAAGGCCGACGCGGAAATGATCGAGATCAGATAAGAAACGTATTATTTTTTTGAACACCAGTTAGCTTCAGCTAATAAGATCGTACTTCAAGAAGCTGGCTGCTAAAGGAAAGGACTATCATATGGGTATCAGAATCGCCCTTGCGGGCAACCCGAACAGCGGTAAAACGACCCTGTTCAACGCTCTGACCGGTTCCAACCAGTTCGTGGGAAACTGGCCGGGTGTAACCGTGGAAAAGAAGGAAGGCAAGCTGAAAAAGCATGACGACGTCGTGATCACCGACCTTCCCGGCATCTACTCTCTCTCCCCCTACACGCTGGAGGAAGTGGTTGCGAGAAACTACCTGATCGACGAACGTCCGGACGCCATCCTGAACATCATCGACGGAACGAACCTCGAGAGGAACCTCTACCTCACGACGCAGCTCACGGAGCTCGGGATCCCGGTCGTGATCGCCATCAATATGATGGACATCGTGGAAAAGAACGACGATAAGATCAACACAAAGGAGCTTTCGAGGCAGCTCGGCTGCAAGATCATGGAAGTCTCCGCCCTCAAGGAAAAAGGCGTAATGGAGGCTGCGGAAGCGGCCATCGACGCCGCGAAGAACACGAAAACGGTGCCGATGCACACCTTCTCCGGCACTGTTGAGCACGCGCTGGCGCACATCGAAGAAGCCGCCGTGCACGACATGTCCGAGGAGCAGCAGCGCTGGTACGCGATCAAGATCTTCGAGCGCGATGAAAAGGTCCTTGAGAAGCTGAATATCCCCGAAGCGACGCTCGCACATATCGAAAAGGACATCCAGGCTGCGGAAAAGGAGCTGGACGACGACGCGGAAGCCATCATCACGAATGAGCGCTACCTCTACATCACGTCCATCCTGAAGGCCTGCTACAAAAAGAGAAACGCCGGGCAGCTGACCACATCGGACAAGATCGATAAGGTGGTCACGAACCGCTGGCTCGGCCTCCCGATCTTTGCCGCCGTCATGTTCCTGGTCTACTGGATCGCCATGGTGGCCGTGGGCGCCCCCGCAACGGACTGGGCGAACGACGGCCTGTTCGGAGACGGCTGGCACCTCTTCGGCATCGGCTCCGGCGCTTATGAAGACGCGGCCGGCGAATACAACGATGCCCTGAACGCGGTCAACGCTTTCTGTGAAGTGGATCCCGAAGACGAGGAATTCGACGCTGAAGAAGCGCTGAAAGCAATCGAAAGTGTAAGCGGTGAAGAGACCGGGACCGTTGAGATCGAAGACGGGGAGACGCTGGAGGTCAGCGAGCTCACCGTTTACTACGACAAGGTCCCCGAGATGTCCGATAAAGAGCTCGAAGAAGCCGGCATTCTGGGCGTGTCCTACAAGGACGCCGCCGCATACTTTGCGGAAAAAGGCTTTGACGCGCCGGATCCGGCAGAGTACGGCGTCTGGGTGCCCGGTGTACCGGTCCTCATTGAGAACCTGCTGAACGCGCTGAAGGTCCCTGAAGAAGGCGCCGGCGCGGTGGTGCGCGGCCTGATCTTAGACGGTATTGTGGCCGGCGTGGGCGCAGTCCTCGGCTTTGTTCCGCAGATGCTCGTCCTGTTCCTGATGCTCGCTTTCCTGGAAGCCTGCGGCTATATGGCCCGTATCGCTTTCGTCCTCGACAGGATCTTCAGAAGATTCGGCCTGTCCGGCAAGAGCTTCATCCCCATGCTGATCGGCGTAGGCTGCGGCGTGCCCGGCATCATGGCGTCCCGTACCATTGAAAACGAGCGCGACCGCCGGATGACCATCATGACTACAACGTTCATCCCGTGCGGCGCGAAGCTGCCGTTCATCTCCATGATCGCCATCGCCATCTTCGGCGGTTCCGCGTGGATCGCAACGTCCGCGTACTTCTTAGGCATGGCGGCCATCATCGTGTCCGGCATCATCCTGAAAAAGCCGAAGATGTTCTCGGGTGACCCCGCCCCCTTTGTCATGGAACTTCCGGCCTACCACTGGCCGACCCTGAAGAACGTGCTCCGTTCGATGTGGGAGCGCGGCTGGTCCTTCATCAAGAAGGCCGGCACCATCATCCTGCTGTCCACCATCCTGGTATGGTTCACCTCGTACTTCGGCTTCACACCGGACGGCTTCCGGATGCTGGCGGAGGACGAGCTTGACATGTCCATCCTGGCGAAGATCGGCAGCGGCATCGCCTGGATCTTCGCTCCGCTCGGCTGGGGTACCTGGCAGGCAGCCGTGGCTTCCATCACCGGCCTGGTT
>JAFRVD010000051.1 GCA_017441825.1 Lachnospiraceae bacterium | reverse complement strand
TCCCAGATGATCTTGTCCTCCGGCGGGTCGAACGCCCGCATGAGCGCCAGAGTGAGCTCCACCGTCCCTAAGTTTCCGGACAGATGGCCGCCCTTTTTACTGACCTTATCCAGGAGAAAGCCGCGTATGTCTTCCGAAAAGCGGCTGAGCTCCGCCTTGTCCATAGCGCGCAGCTCTTCCGCCGACGGTATTTCTTTCAGCATTATTTTTTCCTCGTGATCAAAAATACTAACAGATCCTTCAGAAAACGGTTCTCACCCGTCAATGAATCCAGAAGCTCGATGGCTTCTTCAAACAATAGCTTCGCGCGGATTCCCGCCTGCTCCTGCCCGAACAGGGAAACGTACGTTGTTTTGACGTTCCGTTCGTCCGAGTGCACAGGCTTTCCGAGTTCCTCCGTTGTAGAGGTGATGTCCAGGAGGTCGTCCTGGATCTGGAACGCGAGGCCTATGCGCTTCGCGATCTGCTCCACAGTTATGATATCCTCTCGCGACGCGTCCGCAAGGACCGCGCCGATCATCATGGAGGCTTCTATAAGCGCACCGGTCTTGAGCTCGTAAATGAACCGCAGCTGGTCCTTCCGAAGAGCCTTTCCGGTCATTTCCACGTCCACTGTCTGGCCGCCTGCCATTCCGTAGATGCCGGACTTTACGGCAAGAAGCGTCATCGCTTTTCCGGCATTCGCGGCGTTCACATTCATGTCGAACGCTTTTCCCGCAGTCTCAAACGCGTAGAAAAAGAGCGCGTCGCCGGCTAAAGTCCCCATGTCTTCTCCGTAAACGGACCACGTGGTCTTCTTGCCTCTCCGGTATTCATCGTTGTCCATGCACGGAAGGTCGTCGTGCACGAGCGATCCCGTGTGGATGTATTCCATGGCTGCCATGAACGGCTCTATGGCCTTCGACCGCCCGTCAAACAGCCGGTACGTTTCCAGCATCAGCATGGGACGGAGGCGTTTCCCGCCGGCCCGCACGCTGTAGTTCATTGCTGAAAGGATCGTCTTCTGGTAGCCTTCCTCAGGAGGAAGGTACCGGTCCACGATATCCTCCACCTCCTGGAGCTTGATTCTGTATTCCTCGTCAAAAGTCATGAAGTTCTCCATCCTCCGTGAGAAGCTTCAGGGTCTTCTCCGCTTCTCCGAGCTGTTCACTGGCCGCCTTGACAAGGGCGACGCCTTTTTTGAATTCTTCAAGCGCTTCGGAAAGAGTCAGCGTGCCGCTTTCCAGGCGCGCGGTGACCTCTTCGATACTCGCGAGATTTTCTTCGATCGTTTTCTTTTCTACAGGTTCCGCCATCTGTTACTCCTGTCCGCCGGTAAAGGCTTCGGTATAGAGGACTTCCGCGTCGATCTGTCCGTCCGATATGGTCAGCTTCAGGGTATCCCCGGCGCTCACGTCGCTGACATGCCTGACCGGGCTCTCATCCTTCGCGATGTAGCCGTAGCCGTGCATGAGCTTTAAAAGAGGCGACCGCCCGTTCAGGCGCTCGGAAAGGAGAGACAGCCGGTTTTCCTTCACGCGTATGGCTTCCCGGACGTCCCTCACGAGGGCTTCGGAGAGCCTTTTAAGCCGCTCCGCATTCTTTTCGAGCCGGGCCTTCGGGTGGTTCATCGTGAGTCTGAGCTTTTCGGCACTGAGCCGGCTTCTGATCTGCTCGACCTTCCGTTCAAGCTGGAATGTCATGCGCTTTTCAGCCTCCATGAGGCCGTTCAGATAGAGCTCCGCGTCAAATACGGCAAGCTCGGCCGCCGCGCTGGGCGTGGGAGCCCGGTGGTCCGCAACAAAATCGGCGATGGTAAAGTCCACCTCGTGGCCGACTGCGGAGATGACGGGCGTGTCCGCGTCAAAGATCGCGCGGGCCACGCGTTCATCATTGAAGACCCAGAGGTCCTCCTGAGAGCCGCCGCCTCGTCCCACGATCATGACGTCCGGGTGCAGCCTGTCCAGACGTTCGATGGCTTCCACAATGCTTTCCGCCGCGTACTCTCCCTGCACGGTGGCCGGGGAAAGGATCAGCTGCACGTACGGGTTCCGTCTCGCGGAGATCTGCATGATGTCATGAAGCGCCGCGCCGGAGCTTGCCGTCACGACACCCACCGTCATTGCATACTTCGGAATGGGCTTTTTATAGGCCGGGTCAAACATCCCCATCTCTTCAAGACGTGCCTTGAGCTCGAGGAATTTCCTGTAAAGTTCGCCTTCCCCGTCGTCCGTGATCTCCTTCGCGTACATCTGGTACCTGCCGGCCGCTTCATAGATGGAGACCGACCCGCGGATCAGCACCTTCTGCCCGTCCCGGAGGCGCGTCTTTAAGCCCCGCGTGCGGTTCCCTGAAAACATGACTACCGAAAGCACCGCGTCCTGATCCTTCAGCGAAAAGTACAGATGTCCGCTCGGATGGTCTTTATAATTAGAGACTTCCCCCCGGACCGTGAGGTCATGAAGGAGGAAGTCCTGCGCGAACATATTCCTGATATAAGCGTTTACCTGTCCGACGGTATATACGTTACTCATCCGTCTCCTTTACGAGCTTCGCCAGAACGCCGTTCACGAACTGCGGCGAACTCTCCCCGCCGTACGTCTTCGCGAGCTCCACGGCTTCATTGATGGCGACCTTTACAGGGACCTCGTCGTCATAGCGCATTTCATAGAGCGCGAGCCGGATGACGGAAAGGTCCACACGGCTCATTCGGTTGAGTTTCCAGCCGGAGGTATGCGCTTCGATGTCGCGGTCCAGCTCCGGCATCTTCGAAAAGATGTCAAGAGTCCGGGCCTTGATGAACTCCGCGTCTTCTCCCTCAAGGGATTCCTGCTCTTCTACGAACAGGCGGATCTGCTCTTCCCGGTCCTTTTCTTCATAAAAATCATACTGATAAACCAGCTGCAGGGACAGGTCCCTCAGTCTGCTTCTCGAAATACTCATGCTGTGACCCCGGCTACAACGACCTGGATGTTCGTCACTTCCATTCCCGTCATGGACTCGATGGAGTTTTTCACCTTCTTCTGGATCTCCACAGTGCATTCGGGGATGCTGACGGAACCGTCCAGGATGACTGCGATCCGCACTTCCACGGCGTTTTCCGAAACTGCGATCCGGACTGCTTTTCCGAGGTTCTTGAGCCCGGTGGTGGCGATCCTGTCATTGGTGATCCCGCCTGCCAGCGAAGAAACACCTCTGGTATCCACTGCGGCAAGCCCCGCAATAGCGCAGACTACTTCATCCGCGATCCGGACTTCTCCCAGTTTATTGCGCACCGATTCTTCCATTCTCTGACCTCCGTATTACTTTGGGGCGCTTCCGGGAGGTGACCCTTTCACGCCCTCATCTTTTTAATTATAGCAGACCGTACGTTGATTGTAAATGAGTTTACTGCCGCACGGGTGAACGCCGTCAGGTAGTTGCGTTGAAAGACTTGACGGTGTCGTTGAGTGCCTGCATGCGTTCATCGATCGTGTTGATCATGGCCGCGACCTCCGTGAGCTCGTCCGTGATGACCTTGGGCGTGTTCCCCTCGAACTTGTAGTGGATCTTATGCTCGAGAGTCGCCCAGAAATCCATTGCGATCGTACGGATCTGGATCTCCACCTTCACGTTCCTCGGACCGTCCGAAAGGAAGATCGGGATGGATACGATCATATGGTAGCTCTTGTAGCCGTTCGGCTTGGGCGATGCGATGTAGTTTTTGATGACAAGCACGTTGACGTCGTCCTGGCTGCTGATCATGTCAGCGATCTTATAGATGTCCGACGTAAACGAACACACGATGCGCACGCCGGCGATGTCCGATATGTACCGCTGCATGCTGACGAGGTCCGTCTCGTGTCCTTCGTTTTTGAGCTTCCTGACGATGCTCTGCGCCGTTTTCAGGCGGCTCGTCACGTGCTCGATCGGGTTATAGTGGTTCGTGTTCTCAAACTCGTCCCTCAGGATCTCGATCTTTGTGTTGATCTCCTTCAGGGCAGAGTTGTACAAAAGCATCAGGGTCTCCCAGTCACGTACCTCGTCCCCTGTTGCGATCAGGTCTCTGTCCATTCGTAACCTCCGTACCGGGACCTTATACCGCAGGATCCGGAGTGAGGCCCGGTATGTACTTGCAGGCCTCGATCATTACGTCTTTAAGCTTTCCGGGCGTACCCACACAGTGGTGGATGTACGGCCCGTACATGAGCTGCTTTTCCCAGGCGACCCAGTCCCTGACCTCGATCCAGGCGTAGTTGCCGTTCGTGGGCGGGCCGTCCACTCCTTTGCCTTCGCCGATGAACAGGGAGTAATTGCCCTTGGCCTGGTCGAAGCGCGCGAGGGTATAATCCGTGTGCGCAAGCTCATAGCTTCCGCGCTGGGTAAGAATGGCGGGCTTGATATCTTCCTTCGCAAGGCTAACCGGGAAAGGACCGCAGTGCCAGAACAGCTCCGCGTTGTCGTTTTCCGGATGGCGGATCGTGATATCGGCAAGGAATACGTCGTGCTCCTTCCGGGCGGCGCCCAGCATCAGGACGTCGGTCACTGCGCCCAGGACGTCCGTCTCGCAGGCCATGGGAAGGCCCTTGCCGGTGAGATACCCCCAGGTGAAGCAGCAGTTGATGGAGAAGTTCGCCCGGATCATGGACCAGCATTCGCCGGCGGCCGCCGTGCACTTATACTTGTCCGCAAGCTCCATGACACCAAGCGCAAGCCCTGCCATGGCGGAAAGCTGCTCGTCCGAGTCATTCATGATGACGTAATCGCGCTTCAGCTCTTCCACCACTTCCCGGACTTCTTCCTGTTTGTTCTCAAGGATGTTTTTGATGGTGCGGACGATCTCCGCACTCTCCACCGCAACGACCTCGATGCCGAACTTCTCGAGAAGCTCGCTTTCGTTGTATTTCACACTCAGGAACTGCCTCGGGCGCGTGCTGAGCTGCAGGATCCGGCAGTTCCGGAAGGCCTTGACGGCACTTGCCGTGCGGATGAATTCTTCGATACCCTTGTCAAGCACCGGAGAATCCAGCCAGCAGTTTTCGATATAGGTGAACGGGATGTCGTAGCGCGTCATGGCTTTGGTGGTCGCACACAGGCCGCACTGGATGTCGGTCTGGCGGTTCGGGACGACCTTCGGATCCGGCGGGTATTCGTCGCGCGGGCCCCACAGAAGGACGGGTACGTTCAGCTTTTTGGCAAGCATCGCGACCGGCTCCTCCTGGCCGAAATTGCAGTGCGGGAAGAAGACAGCGTCCACTCCAGCATCCTTAAACTTCTTTTCGATCATCGGCACCGCGTCGTAGTCGAACAGCAGGCCTTCTTCGTTGATATCGTCGATGTCCACGACAGTGAGGTTCGGGATCTTCGCGAAGATCTCACGAAGCCTCTTCATCATGACTTCCTTCACCGCCCTGGCATTGGCCGGAGCCGGGAAGAAGTCTCTTCTTGTAGGGGCGACGCCCAGAACTAATTTGCTGTAATCGTACATGTCACACCTCCAGGCTGGTCTTATTCCTCACAGACGGCAAAAACTCTCACGGGAAGACCCGTGGCATATTTAAAGTTCGGCCACAGCGCGACGAGTACCGCGCCGGCAGGCGGCAGCTGGTCGAGGTTATTGAGGACTTCGATCTGGAGTTTGCCCTGTTCCAGCACGTAACGTTCGCAGGCGAGGTCTTCAGCCTTTGCAGCTTCCGCGGAAGCATCGGTGTCCAGCGTCTCATGGCCGTTTGCAGCAGCGTTCCGGTCTTCATAGATGTATTTCAGCGCGTCCAGGCTCCAGCCGGGGAAGTTTTCACTGCCGTCTTCAGCGATGCCGGAAAGCGCGTTCATGTCGGGCCAGTTTTTGGACCAGTCCGTCCGAAGCGCGACAAAGGCGCCGTCCGGGATCTGGCCGTACTTCTCTTCATAGGCTTTGATATCGTCGCGCGTAACTGCGTAGTGGCAGTCTTCTTTGACCTTGTCCGTGATATCGATCACGCAGAGCGGATATACCGCGTCCTTTACCGTAAAGGATTCGCTCAGCGCGGCGCCGCGGATAAAGTGTCCGGGGAAGTCGATGTGCGTGCCGAACTGTCCGGGGAATTTGAACGTCTGGATCAGGCATTCAAGCATCGGGTTGCCCCAGTCGAAGACCGTTTTGGACAGCTCGACTGAGCCTTCCGGAATGCCGGACCAGTACGGGCTCGTGTTGTCCATAGCGTGCGTCAGATCCACCCATTTCAGCTTTTTCGCCTCATTCAGCGCATCCCATAATCTGTACATAATAAACCTCCTTGTATTTATGACATTGGTTTCTCTTTTTGCTGTTTCCATCATAGCCTACTTTGGCAGGAATTACAAGAGTGCTCTCGCGGGGAGGGGGATTTTGTGATTCCGGCCGAAAAAGACCCACGAAATACATGTTTTTACAGCTGTTCGGGGGATTCAGGAACAGAGGCTGCCTTCCCGGAAAATGCAGAAATAAAACACCATCCCGGAAATTGCAGGAATTGACGCTGCCATCCCGGAAACTTCAGGAAATGAAGCCGCCATCCAGGAAACTTCAGCAGTTGAAATTGCCGTCCCGGATAATATTATGCTCAATCATCACTATTGACAGATCACAATATCAGAGATATTATAACTTAAGTTACATAACATAGATTATGCAAAACCTGAAAGGAACCGAAATGCCGCCAAGGACAAGAATCACAAGAGAAATGATCGTCGGCGCGGCCATCGAAGTCGTCCGGCAGAAAGGCTTTGAAAACGTGAACGCGCGGACGGTCGCGAAGGAGCTCCGCTGCTCCACGCAGCCTGTCATGTACCATTTCGAGACTGTAGAGAACCTGAAACGGGCCGCTTACAGGGAGGCCGACCGGATGCATTCGGAATACATGATCGACGTTCCCAAAGATCAGGATCCGATTCTCGGGATCGGCCTGAACTACATCCGCTTTGCCGTGAACGAGCCGCAGCTCTTCCGTTTTCTGTTCCAGTCCGGGTACGCCGAAGAAAGCAATCTTCTTGAAATGATCGATTCCGAGGAGCTTGCGCCTGTCCTCTCCGCCATGCAGGAAGGATCCGGGATGGGACCGGAACAAACAAAAAACGTATTTCTCACAGTGGCGCTGTTTGCTCACGGGTATGCGAGCATCATCGCGAATAACGGGCTGGAATACGATGAAAAACTGATCGCGGAGCACCTGACGCGCGCCTGGAACGGCGCGGTGCTCGCTTCACAGGAGGAAAAGTTATGAAACTGATCATACATGATCTGGGGACCGAATTCGATGAACTGATCGACAGGAACTGCGACAGGACGATCTCCGCGGACGGGAAATACGCTCCCTGCCAGGGCTGCTTCGGCTGTTGGACAAAGCATCCCGCGGAGTGCAAAATGAAGGATACACTGAAGCAAGTCTGCCGCGTGATGGGACAGGCGGACGAGCTTGTGATCGTCACGAAAAACATGTACGGCGGGTACAGCGCCGCCGTGAAAAACGTGCTGGACCGGTCCATCGGCACCTCTACCCCGTTCAGCACCTACCGCGGCCGGCAGATGCACCACACGCTCCGGTACGGGAAGCACGGTCTCTGGAAGGTGGTCGTTTACGGGGAGATCAGCGAGGCGGAAAAGGAAACGTTCCGGTATCTTGCGGAACGGAACGCGCTGAACGATGGATTCGAGCGGTCCGAAGTCGTATTTCTTCAGGATCTTTCCGGATTGGAGGCAGCGTTATGAAGACGGTATTCATCAACTGCAGCCCGAAGAAGAACTTCTGTGCTTCCGCGTATTTCCTGTTCCTTGAGCGCCTGTTTACAGGCGGGGAAAAGGTCACGGAGCATCTCCGGACGCCCGCGGACCATGAGCGGATCTTAGATGAGCTCCGGGACGCGCAGGCGGCCGTCTTCGGTGTACCGCTCTATGTAGACGGCGTGCCGTCGCACGTCCTCCGTTTTCTCGAAAGTATGGAGGTATTCTGTAAGGATAACGGCCTGCACTTCTCCGTGTACTGCGTTGCTAACAACGGCTTTATCGAGGGAAAGCAGAACGAACCTCTGATGCAGGTCTTCGAGCATTTCTGCGAACATGCGGAACTTCATTTCGGGGGCGGCGTAGGGATCGGCGGCGGCGTGATGCTCAATGTGACGCGGATCCTGTTCTTTGTGGATATCGGCCTGCTTCTCCTGAACACGGTGCTCAGCGCGGCCAATACCGGAAACTTTTTCCCGAAGGACGCCTGGATCAGCTTTCTCGAGAACGCGGCGCTCCTCCTCTTTTTCAACCTGGGCGTGCTCTTCTATCTCGCGCGCATGGGTCATTATATCCGGAAAGGCTTTTCAGCGGGGAAAAAGTATACCAGGATTATGATTCCCTCGTTCATATTCATCCTGTTCGCAGACATTTTCTTTATCATCATCTCCTTGTTTGAGGGAGGGATCTTCCGCGGATGGCTTGCGAAGAAAGAACCGGATGAAGCTCAGACATTATAACAGAAAAAAGCAGAAGACCCGGCAGCATACGCTGCCGGGTCTTCCTGATTATCGCCCTGTGTTTATCCCAAAAATTTCCGGACCAGCCACACCACAAGGCACGATCCGCCGATTGAAAGAAGGATCCCGGTGATCCAGCCTCCGCCGATCCCCAGGAGATTTCCGATCCAACCGCCGACCAGTCCGCCGACAAGACCGAGAATCACATTCCTCAGGATACTGCCGGTATTCCCTTTCATGATCTTATTGGCTGCGAAACCGCAGAGACCGCCGATGGCCAATTCAACGAGAAGCATGACTAACATGATTTTTCTCCTTCAAAGGGACCTTATTTGAAGTATCTCTCCAGCAGTCCCAGGAATGCACGGCCGTGTCTTGCCTCGTCCTTCGCCATTTCGTGGACGGTGTCATGGATCGCGTCCAGGTTCAGGGCCTTCGCGCGCTTCGCAAGATCCAGCTTGCCTGCGGTAGCACCGTTTTCAGCATCCACACGCATCTCAAGGTTCTTCTTGGTGGAGTCTGTTACGACTTCGCCTAAGAGCTCTGCAAACTTAGCGGCATGCTCCGCCTCTTCAAACGCAGCCTTCTCCCAGTACAGGCCGATCTCCGGATAGCCCTCTCGGAAAGCAACACGGCTCATTGCAAGGTACATGCCGACTTCAGAGCATTCGCCGGTGAAGTTCGAGCGCAGGTCTTCCTTGATGTCTTCAGGAACGTCCGGCTCCTGAGCGATGCCTACCACGTGCTCGCAGGCCCAGGTCATGCCCTCTTCCTGCTTCGTGAACTTGGACGCGGGTGCGCTGCAGATGGGGCACTTTTCAGGCGCTTCATCGCCCTCGTGAACATAGCCGCAAACGCTGCAAACATATTTTGCCATAAATAAACCTCCTGTTTATATTTACATTTTAATTGTTCTCTTATGAAACTAACATACAGGCGCCGTGCCTGTCAACCGATTCCCGGCACTTCACACATTTTTCAGGAATTACGCATCTTTCCGAGCAGGACCATCGCGCCGATACCGCATCCCAACATGACGCCCACAAAAACGCCTGCGGAATCCACCAGCATATCGAAGGCCTCCATGGCTCTCCCGTCCACAAAGCTCTGGTGGAACTCATCCGAGACTGCATAGAGAGTTCCCGCAAGGAACGGCAGGAGAACGCGGAATTTCCACTGAATTTCAAACGTCTGCGCCACTTCCGAAAGAAGTATGCCCAGGATCACATATTCAGTAAAATGGGCCATTTTGCGAACGAGAAGCGTAAGCGCGAAGGTCTGCATCAGATGTTCTTCTTCCGGAAGCGCAGCCCACCTCGGAAAGAAGATCCGTTCGAGGAACGCCACCACTCCCCCGCTTGTTTCGCTGGAGATCTCTGCATTCTGCGATGAGAAAAAAAAGATCAATCCCATCCATAAAAGCGCAGCCGCTGTCAGGATGACTCTCTTCTTCACGTCTCTCCGATCTCCTTTAAAAACCGCGAAAGAGCGTCCTTCCAGTCCGGAAGAGGCGTGAATCCGCATGTCGTAAGCTTCGACTTGTCAAGCCTTGAATTCTCCGGCCGCGCCGCCTTTGAAAGCCCGTACTCTGCCGTAGTCACCGGCACCACCTTCGTATCCATGCCGGCCTGCCGGTAGATCTCACAGGTGAAATCATACCACGAAATGAAGCCGCCTTCGTTCGTCGCATGGTACCAGCCGTATTTATCCGTCACGATCATATCGGCAAGGAGCCGCGCAAGGTCGTACGTATACGTGGGCGTGCCGATCTGGTCGTTCACGACCCTCACCGTATCGTGTGTTTTCCCGACGTTCAGCATGGTCTTTATGAAGTTCTTCCCGTTTAAGCCGAACACCCACGCGATCCTGACAATGAAGAATTTCTCAAGCGTTTCCGACACGGCCTGCTCGCCCAAGAGCTTTGTTTCGCCGTAGTAATTGAGCGGTGCATAGTCCCTGCAGTCCGGGGTCCAGGGCTCCGTCCCGCGGCCGTTGAAAACGTAATCCGTGGAGATGTACATCATCTTCGCGTCAAGCTCACGTACAGCCTCTGCGATGTTCCTTGTCCCGTCCGCGTTGATAGCGCGCACCTTCCTCCGGTTTTCGGCGTCCTCGGCGGCGTCCACAGCCGTCCAGGCCGCGCAGTGGATGACCGCGTCCGGCTTCACTTCACGGACCACACCGGAAACCTCCGCCTTATCTGTAATATCCATTTTCCGGTACGGCGCAGTTACCGCCGCCGACCCGTCCTGTATTCCTGCGTAGGCCTCGTGAATGTCGCTTCCCACGGCCTCAATGCCCCGCTTTGCGAGCTCATTGACGACGTCATGTCCCAGCTGTCCGGCCACGCCGGTCACCAATACCTTCATTACGTCCTCCGAATCCTGTTTTCAGGCAATCCCGTCCGGATCTGCCTAACCACTCTCATCCGAATCTGCTTAAGCACCTGATCCGAAATGCTCCGCATTTCATTTAGGGCTCAAAGCTTTCCGTACATCTTCTCAAAGTAATCCTGGTACTCTCCGCTCACGATGTGCTCCCACCAGCCGCGGTTTTCAAGGTACCATTCGATGGTCCCCGGGATACCCGTATCAAAGTTGTACACTGGTGTCCACGAAAGCTCTGTCTCAAGCTTTGTCGGGTCGATGGCGTATCTCCTGTCATGGCCCTTGCGGTCCGCAACATGCTCGATGAGAGATTCGGGCTTATTGAGCGCCTTCAGGATGGTCTTCACGACCTCCATGTTCGTCCGCTCGTTGTGGCCGCCCACGTTGTAGACCTCGCCCTCTCTGCCCTTCCGGACGATCAGGTCGATGGCCGTGCAGTGGTCGTATACATGCAGCCAGTCGCGGACGTTTAAGCCTTCGCCGTACACCGGAAGCTTCTCATCCGCAAGCGCTCTTGAGATCATGAGCGGGATGAGCTTCTCCGGGAACTGGTACGGGCCGTAGTTGTTCGAGCAACGCGAAATGGTCACAGGCAGGCCGAAGGTTCTCTGATAAGCGAGAACGAACAGGTCCGCCGCAGCTTTCGAGGATGAATACGGGCTCGAAGTGTGGATGGGCGTCTCCTCGGTAAAGAAGAGGTCCGGGCGGTCCAGGGGGAGATCTCCGTAGACTTCGTCAGTGGAAACCTGATGGTACCGCTTAATGCCGTACTTCACACACGCGTCCAGGAGGACCGTCGTGCCAAGCACGTTCGACCGGACAAATACGCCCGGGTCCTTGATGCTGCGGTCAACGTGGGTCTCCGCCGCAAAGTTGATCACAACGTCGAACTTTTCCTTTTCGAACAGCCCGAAGATGAACTCGCGGTCCGCAATATCCCCCTTCACAAAGCTGTAATTCGGCTTATTCTCTACAGGCGCAAGCGTCTCGAGATTTCCCGCGTACGTCAGAAGGTCCAGATTCACGATCTGGTCTTCCGGATATGTATTGACCATGTAGTGCACAAAATTGCCGCCAATGAACCCGGCCCCGCCGGTCACCAGTATCTTCATATTCACCATCCTTTACCTGTCGATGTACTTGCCGTCCAGGATATCCCTGAGGTAAGCGCCGTACTGATTCTTTTTATAGATCTCATAGATCTCCGTGAGCTGCTCCCGGCTCATCCAGCCGTTCAGGTACGCGATCTCCTCTATGCAGGCGACCTTCCTGTGCTGGTGGGTCTCTATGGTCCGAACAAAATTCGTTGCGTCCACCAGGGACTCGTGCGTCCCGGTGTCGAGCCATGTGTAGCCCTGGCCGAGAAGCTCGACGGCAAGCTCGCCCTGCTCGAGATAGATCCTGTTGAGGTCCGTGATCTCAAGCTCTCCGCGCTTACTGGGCTTTAAGCTCTTCGCGTATTCCACCACGCGGTTGTCGTAAAAATACAGGCCTGTCACGCAGTAGTTGCTCTTCGGGTGCTCGGGCTTCTCCTCGATGGAGATGGCCTTTCCGTTTTCATCGAATTCGACAATGCCGAACCGCTCCGGATCGTCCACATAGTAGCCGAAGACCGTCGCGCCGGACTCTCTCTCCGCAGCCCTCCTGAGCCTTGCGTCCAGCCCGGAGCCGTGGAAAATATTGTCGCCGAGGACCATCGCGCACGCGCTGTCCCCGATGAATTCCTCACCGATAATGAACGCCTGCGCAAGCCCGTCCGGAGACGGCTGCACTGCATAGGACAGCTCCACGCCAAAGCGCGAGCCGTCTCCTAAGAGCGCCTCGAACCTCGGGGTGTCGTCCGGCGTGGAGATGGTCAGGATCTCGCGGATCCCGGCTGTCATCAGCACGGACAGAGGGTAATAGATCATGGGCTTGTCATAGATGGGCAGCAGCTGCTTGGACGTGACCTTGGTCAGGGGGTACAGTCTGGTTCCTGAGCCGCCTGCCAGAATAATACCTTTCATAGAGAAGTCTCCTTTCGGGTATACTTTTCAATATTTTACCATACTTTACCGTACGAGGCAACCCGAACGTAAAAACTGCCGGCAGATACCAGACGTACCTGCCGGCTATTCACACCTCAGAACAGCGGCATGTCCGGCGTATCCGCTTCCACGCCGATGTACCTGCACGCGTCCTTCATCGCTTCCACATAATCGCCGTACACACCGATCAGGTGGTGGATATACGGGCCGTACATGAACTTCTTCTCCCATCTGACCCAGTTGTCGACCTTAAGCCAGACGTAGTTGCCGTTCGTCACCGGGCCGTCCACTCCTTCGCCCTTTCCGATAAACAGCTTGTAGTTCCCGTTCACGCCGTCAAAGCGGATGGTGGTCATCTCACCGTTCTTAATGGGATAATAGCCCTGGCCGCCTTCCACGATGTAGCCTTCCGCGCCTTCCTTTTTGAGGGATTTCGCGAACGGTCCGCAGTGCCACAGAAGTTCGCAGTTGTCGTCCTCCGGGTGGCGGATCGTAAGGTCCGCGATGAAGCTCGGCTGCGTGTTACAGGTCGCGCCGATAGCCAGAAGCGAACTGATGGCTGCGTGCACGTCGGTCTCGCAGGCCGCGGGCAGTCCCCTGTCGTGGAGATCGCCGAGCACGAAGCAGACGCCTATACCGAGGAGTGACCGGAACGAGTTCCAGCATTCGCAGGCCAGTGCGTTGCAGCCGTGGTCCTTGCAGATCTTCATTAAGGCAAGCTCAAAGGCTGCCGTCGTATATTTCCGGTCATGGAGCTGCGACATGTCGATCGTCTTTTCGATGTCCTCGACCAGCGCGTTGACCTCGTCACGGTTGTTCTCGAGAAGGAATTCCGCGGTATTTGCAACAGTAGTCGCGGCGATGGGTACGATCTCGATGCCGAACTTTTCAAGAAGCTCGCCTTCGTTCACGATCACGCTCATGAACTGGGCGGGACGGACGGAGATCTGCGCGACGCGCGCATTCCGGAAGTTCTTTACGATGTTCGCCGTCGAAATGAACTGCCTGAAGCCGTCCGCGAACACCGGGTCGTCCGGCGCGCAGTTTTCGATATAGGTGAACTTCACGCCGTAGCGCTGCAGGACCTTGGTTGCCGCAAAAAGTCCGCACTGGACGTCAAGAGGGCGTCCGCACAGGCCGTCGGGCATCGGATCTCTCGGTCCCCAGACGAGGACAGGCACGTTGAGCTCCTTCGCGACCTTCGCAACGGCTTCCTCCTGGCCGAAATTTAAGAAAGCGAAGAATAAAGCATCCACCTTCTGCTGCTTCATGTACTCCGCGACCATCACGCCGTCGCTGTAATCCGTCATAACTTTGTCAGCGGGCATGTCAAAGACTTTCTTCCCCCACATCATGGATTTGGGCGGGAACTTCAGCTTGTCTGTCGTGACAAGCTCGATGCCGCATTCCTTTACAAGCTTCTTCAGGACCTTGTCCACGGCCTTCTTGTTATCAAGAAACGCCGGATCCATGAACGAGTCGCGCCGGTTCGGGACGTAGCCCAGACGAAGCGCCGGTCTTTCAAATCTGAATTCCATAGGTGCCTCCTTCTTTGTCATTTTGATTCAGAGCTTTATATGCGCCGACCGCGAGGCGGTCGCATCGTTCGTTTTCGGGGTGGCCTGCGTGGCCCCGTACCCACACGTATGAAATACGGTGATTTTCCGAGGCTTTTACGAGTCTTTCCCACAGGTCGATATTCTTCACCTCACTCTTCTTCCCGCGCCGGAAATCCTCCTTTTTCCACGTCTCAAGCCAGCCTTCGTTCATAGCGTTCACGAGGTACTGTGAATCCGAGTACACGGTCACCTCGCAGGGCCTTGTGAGGTGCTGAAGCCCCACGATCACGGCCAGGATCTCCATCCGGTTGTTCGTGGTCTCCGGGAAGCCCTCCGAATATTCCCGCTCATGTACGTTTCCTTTCGGATCCTTATAGCGGAGGATCGTCCCGTAGCCGCCGGGCCCGGGATTTCCGGAGCAGGCGCCGTCCGTGAAAAGCTCGACGCGGGTCAAAGTCTCCATACGCCCTCCTTCGTAAAACGCTCTGCGGAGCGCTGCGCGGCCTCCGTGACTTCAGGGTCGTAGCCCATCACGGAAAGCAGCCGGATGGCGTTCCGGGTCTCCGATCTTCCCTGTTTCAATATATAGTTGAAAACCACATTGCCGTCAATGATTTCTTCCTCAAAGTGGTAATTCAGGTAGATGCCCTCGAGGATGTAGGTGAGCTCGATGTCATGGGTCGCCGCAAAGACGAACGCGCGCTTTTCCGCGAATACCTTGAGGATCTCAGAGGACGCCGCGATCCGCTCGACCGTATTCGTGCCGCGCAGGACCTCGTCCACGAAAAGAAGGACGGGAACGTCTCCCGAGCAGGCGTCCAGGATCCGTTTTATGGAGCGGATCTCGACAATATAGTAGCTCTCCCCTGACAGAAGATTGTCCGTAAGCGCCATCGAAGAATAGATCCGGTACATGGGCGCACGGTACGCGTGTGCCGGCACTGTCGCGATCGTTTCCGCGAACAGCGCGGAAAGCGCGGAAACACGGAGGAACGTGGACTTTCCGGACGCGTTCGAGCCTGTGATAAGGACCGGCGTATCTGTATCGATGGAGTTTGCGACAGGGTTCTCAAGAAGCGGATGATACGCGTCCGTTAAGAGGAAGCTTCTCTCAGTGCCAGGAAGGAATTCGCCCGTGCAGTAGAACGGCAGCCGCTCGCGGAAGGACGCGACGGCGATCATGGCCTCAAGGTACCCGAGCGTACGCACCATCCGGAGGATCTCCTCTTCGTGGTTCCGGACGATCCGGACCATCCTGTTGAAGACCAGGAAATCCAGGTGCGTCATCATGAGGAAATACTCAAAGAGCGCGGAAAGGATGCTTGTCGAGATGTTCGCGCCGCCCTGGCCGAGCCACTTGAAGGATTTTTCGAGCTTCTTAAGAGGCTTCAGGGTCACGGAAAGGTCATCGGCGTACTTTTCAAGCGGTCCTTCCCGGTGCTTCGCGATGCGTAAGCCCGCCTTCGTAAGGTAGGACACCGCGGACAGCGAAACGTAATACGGCTCGATCATGCTCTTCTCCCGGTAATAGGTCACTATGTTGAAGATGATCACGAAGATCAGGGAGATGATGCCGGGACCCGGCGCGAAAACACTGCCGATGATTGCCAGGACGAGAAGCAGCAGGTGGTAAAGATAGTGAAACGTCGGTTTCAGCTCAAGGTCGCGGAAGGAGTCGAGGAATTCGACCAGCGAATACTTCCGGGTCCGCCCGACAGAAGCATAATCCATGGACATGGACTCGCGGATCTCAGGATTCTCCCGGAAAAAGACAGCCAGACGGTCCCGTTCCCGAAGCTCCTCTTCATCAAAGCAGGGCTCCCGGAAAAGCGCGTAGAGGACCTCCTCTCCCGCTGAAGAAAAGGTGTGGTTCACCGCGGCATAGAGGTCGTCCATGCCGAGGTCGTTCCAGGTGATGTCGTCTATCGAAAAAGCGTCCTCATGACGCGTGTGTTCAAAGTATACGCGGAGCTTGCGGATATCCTCATCCGTGTACTCACGCTCGGGCACGTTCCCGTAGGTCCTCCGGACCAGCCGGAGCAGTTTTTTCTCAAGTCTCTTTTTCGAGGTCACGGTCTCATAGATCATGAAGGCCAGTACGATGGCCGCCGCCCCGATGTATACATAGATCATAAAAGTCTCCCGTCGGGATGATGAGAGGCTGCCGCGAAACCGCGGCAGCCTCCCTGTGAGAGCTATCAGGTCCTCTCATGAAGGATCATCCGCCCTTTGTGTATAGAGTTATTTGCAGTAGTCGTATTTCTCACGGCCGACATAGCTGGTATGCAGGTCATGATGCGCCTTGCCCTTGCCGTAGCCTTCCGTGTACCATTCGGAGTACAGGAGCTTGAGGCCCGGGTTCTCATGGGACTTACGAAGAGGCATTTCCTTATCCTGGTCGTAAAGAGCCTTGGCACGGACAGCCTTGAGGTCTACCGTGTCGCGGATGTACTGCGGCTGATACGGCTGTCCGCCGCCGTTCACGCAGCCGCCCGGGCAGCCCATGATCTCGATGAAGGTCCAGCCGTCCGGATTGCCGGCTTTCAGCTTGTCCATGACGACCTTCGCGGCAGCAGCGCCGGACGCGACGGCGACCTTCACGGTCATGCCGTTGATGTCCACGGACGCCTGTTTGAGGCCCGCGGTGCCGCGGACGCCGGTGAAGTCGACTTCTGTGTTGTCCTTGCCGGTCAGCCAGTCATTGGCGGTACGAAGCGCAGCTTCCATAACGCCGCCCGTTGCGCCGAAGATCACGGCAGCGCCGGTGTCTTCAGACAGCGGATCGTCGAAGTCTTCGTCCGGAAGCGCGTTGAAGTTGATGCCTGCGCGCTCGATCATGCGGCCGAGCTCACGGGTGGTCAGGGAGATGTCAACGTCCGGATAGCCGGATGCGGACTGGTCCGCGCGGCCGATCTCAAACTTCTTCGCGGTACAGGGCATGATGGAAACGACCACGATATCCTTCGGGTCGATGCCGTTCTTCTGTGCCCAGTAGGTCTTGATCAGAGCGCCTTCCATCTGGTGAGGAGACTTGCAGGTCGACAGATGCGGAAGCAGGTCGCTGTAGAAGTACTCACAGAACTTGACCCAGCCCGGCGAACAGGAGGTGATCATCGGAAGCACGCCGTGGTTCTGGATCCTCTGGACCAGCTCGTTCGCTTCTTCCACGATGGTCAGGTCTGCGCCGTAGTTGGTGTCGAATACCTTGTCAAAGCCCAGGCGGCGGAGCGCAGCGGCCATCTTGCCTTCTACGTTCGTGCCGGGAGCGTTGCCGAACCATTCGCCTAATGTTGCGCGGATGGACGGAGCCGTCTGTACGATCACGGTCTTGGTCGGGTCGTTCAGCGCTTCCCAGACCTTCGGCGTGTCGTCCTTTTCAACCAGGGCGCCGGTCGGGCAGACAACGGTGCACTGTCCGCAGGAGATACACGGAACGTTGTTTAACGGAAGCTCGAACGCGTTGCCGATGTTGGTATCGATACCGCGGTCGTTCGCGCCGATGACGGACACAAACTGTTCGTTGCAGGCTGCCACGCAGCGGCGGCAGAGGATGCACTTGTTGTTGTCGCGTACCAGGTGCGCTGCGGAATAGTCGATCTCATAGGTCGGCTTGAAGCCGGAGAACGCGTTCTCATCTACACCGTACTCACGGCAGAGCTTCTGCAGCTCGCAGTTCGTGGAACGTACGCAGGACAGGCATTCCTTGTTATGGGTTGAAAGCATCAGCTCCAGAGTGGTCTTTCTGGCCTTCTGGACCTTAGCAGAGTTCGTCAGGACCTCCATGCCTTCGGATACCGGGTAGACACATGCGGTCACGATGCGATAGCCGCGGCCTTCGTTTGCTTCGACAACGCAGATACGGCAGGCGCCGATCTCGTTCTTGTCCTTCATGAAGCAAAGGGTCGGGATATTGACGCCGGCAAGCCTTGCAGCATCCAGGATGGTGGAGCCAGCGGGTACTGAGACGGCGATGCCGTTGATTTTAACATTGATCATATTATCCATCTTTCTCGGCTCCTTTCTTTATTTTTTGCTGATTGCCTTGAACTTGCAGTTTGCCATGCAGGCGCCGCACTTCACGCACTTCGCGGGATCGATCTCATAAGACGGAAGCTTGTGGCCTTCCGCAACGTAATCGGTCTTCGTGATCGCGTTCGCCGGGCAGTTCCTGGAGCACATGCCGCAGCCGATACATTTATCCTTATCGATGGTGAACGTAAGGAGGTCTTTGCAGACGCCGGCAGCGCACTTCTTGTCCACGACGTGGGAAACATATTCGTCGCGGAAGAACTTGATGGTCGCAAGTACAGGGTTCGGAGCCGTCTGGCCAAGACCGCACAGAGAATTCTGCTTGATGTAGTTGGCCAGCTCTTCCAGCCTGTCGATATCCTCGAGCTCGCCCTTGCCGGACGTGATCTTGTCCAGGATCTCAAGCATTCTTCTGGTACCGACACGGCACGGAGTACATTTGCCGCAGGACTCGTCCACGGTGAAGTT
>JAFRVD010000050.1 GCA_017441825.1 Lachnospiraceae bacterium | reverse complement strand
TTCTCCTCCTTAGAATTCGCCTTTCGGCAATCTTTACCCATACAAAATCCATTATATGGTATTTTTAATATTATTGCAAGTACAATTTAAAACTTCCATATCCCATGAAAGAGGCCCCGCCTCTTTCATGCAGCCGGTACAGCTGCGGTTAGAATTTCCAACTGTTCCACGCGTAGCTCTTCAGCAGCTTCTCCTGGATGGCCCTCGGAACGGCTTCATACCGTTCAAAGAACATGGAGTAATTCCCGCGTCCCTGCGTCCTCGAACGAAGGTCCGTCGCGTAGCCGAACATTTCAGAAAGCGGAACGTAGGCCTTGACCATTTTTCCGCCGCCCAGTTCATCCATGCCTTCGATGTGGCCGCGCCTGGAGTTCAGGTCGCCCATGACGTCTCCGAGGTATTCCTCGGGCATGGTGACTTCCACCTTCATGATGGGCTCCATGAGGACCGGGTCCGCCTTCTGCATCGCGTCCTTGAACGCCATGGATCCGGCGATCTCAAAGGCCTGCTCCGAAGAGTCCACCTCGTGATACGAACCGTCCGTCACGATTGCGTGGACGCCGATCACGGGATAACCGCCCAGAGTTCCGGCCTTTGTGGCCTCCTGGATACCCTTGCCGATGGCGGGGATGTATTCCTTCGGGATGGTACCGCCCACCACTTCGGAATCAAATTTGAATAGTTCTTCGCCGTTCGGGTCCATCGGCTCAAAGCGGACCTTACAGTGTCCGTACTGGCCGCGGCCGCCCGACTGTCTCACGTATCTGGAATCCACTTCCACTACCTTCGTGATGGCTTCCTTATACGCGACCTGCGGCGTACCAACGTTGGCTTCCACGTTGAATTCACGCAGCAGTCTGTCCACGATGATCTCGAGGTGCAGCTCGCCCATGCCGGCGATGATGGTCTGGCCCGTTTCGCGGTTCGTGTGCGCGCGGAACGTGGGATCCTCGTCGGAGAGCTTTCCGAGTGCTTCACCCAGCTTCTGCTGTCCTGCTTTACTGGTGGGCTCGATGGCAAGCTCGATGACCGGCTCCGGGAATTCCATGGACTCCAGGATGACCGGGTGCTTTTCATCGCAGATGGTGTCGCCTGTAGTAGTGCTCCGAAGGCCTACCACCGCGGCGATGTCCCCCGCGTACACCCGCTCAAGCTCCGCCCGCTTATTCGCGTGCATCTGCAGGATCCTGCCCACACGCTCCTTCTTGTCCTTCGTGGCGTTCATGATGTATGAGCCGCTGTCCATGGTGCCGGAGTACACGCGGATGAAGGCGAGCTTTCCGACGAACGGGTCGGTCATGATCTTGAAGGCCAGCGCGGAGAAGGGCTCTTCATCGGACGAATGCCTGACGACTTCGTTGCCGTTCAGATCCGTGCCTGTAATGGCCGGAATATCCACCGGCGACGGCAGGTATTCGATGACTGCGTCCAGAAGCTTCTGTACGCCTTTGTTCTTGTAAGCTGAGCCGCACAGGACGGGCACTGCCCTGCCTTCGCAGGTGGCAAGCCTCAGCGCCGCCTTCATGTCAGCTTCCTCCGGGGTCTCCCCCTCGAGGTACATGAGAGTGAGGTCGTCGTCGAGCTCGCAGATCTTTTCGATCATCTCGTCACGGTACTGCTCTGCTTCTTCCCGGAGCTCCTCCGGGATCTCTCCCACCATGATGTCCTTGCCCTTGTCGTCGTTATAGACGTAGGACTTCATCTCGAAGAGATCGATGACACCCTTGTAGGAATCTTCGCTGCCGATGGGCAGCTCCACCATGATGGCGTTCTTGCCGAGGCGCGTACGGATCTGCTGTACGGCGCCGAAGAAGTTCGCCCCCATGATGTCCATCTTGTTGATAAACGCGATGCGGGGCACATTGTACGTGTCAGCCTGCCGCCAGACGTTCTCTGACTGCGGCTCCACGCCGCCCTTCGCACAGAAGACGCCCACTGCGCCGTCCAGTACCCTGAGCGACCGCTCCACCTCTACGGTGAAATCCACGTGGCCGGGCGTATCAATGATGTTGATACGGTGCTCCAGCGCGCCGGGCATGGGTTTTGCTTCCTTTTCCAGGGTCCAGTGGCAGGTGGTGGCGGCAGAGGTGATCGTGATGCCTCTTTCCTGTTCCTGTTCCATCCAGTCCATGGTCGCGGTACCTTCGTGGGTATCTCCGATCTTGTAATTGATGCCGGTATAGTACAGGATCCGTTCCGTCAGCGTCGTCTTACCCGCGTCGATATGAGCCATGATGCCGATGTTCCTGGTTCGCTCCAGCGGATATTCTCTGCTTCCCATAATTCTAAGCTCCTCTTAATGCCTGTCAGCCGGATCAGAAGCGATAGTGTGCAAACGCCTTGTTCGCGTCTGCCATTCTGTGCATTTCCTCTTTTCTCTTCACGGAACCACCGGTAGAGTTCATAGCGTCAAGGATCTCGTTCGCCAGTCTGTCTTCCATGGTCTTTTCACCACGGTTCCTGGAGAAGTTCGTGAGCCATCTGAGCGCCAGAGTCTGTCTTCTTTCGGGCTTGACTTCGATCGGGACCTGGTAGGTCGCGCCGCCGACTCTCTTCGCCTTGACTTCGAGAACAGGCATGATGTTGTTCATGGCTTCGCCAAACACTTCAAGTGCCGGCTTGCCGGTCTTCGCTTCAACCTTGCGGAATGCGCCGTAAACGATCTTCTGGGCAACACCCCTCTTGCCATCCAGCATGATATTGTTGATCAGTTTTGTAACGATCTTATCATTGTACACCGGATCTGATAACACATCTCTTTTCTGTGTATGTCCTTTTCTTGGCACGTTGCTTCCCTCCTTAACAATAGTTAATTCATCGGTACTCGCCTGTATTTCTCAGGTG
>JAFRVD010000049.1 GCA_017441825.1 Lachnospiraceae bacterium | reverse complement strand
GGTGGATGAAAGGCCGGATGAGGGGCAGGGGGCTTGACCTTTTTGCCCGGACCACATAAAATAGATATTTGGAAGAAAAGCCTTAGTGAAGGCGGCATGATACAGAAGGGAACGCCAATGCTCATCAGAGAAGAGATCGAACAGAGAGAATACGATATCCTGAGTCCGTACGCGACGCACGCACGGGAATCCAAAGGCCGCGCCGTGTGGGAGGAGCCGTGCGACATCCGCACGATCTTTCAGCGGGACCGCGACCGGATCATCCACAGCAAGTCGTTCCGGCGGTTAAAGAACAAGACGCAGGTCTTCCTCGCCCCGGAAGATGACCACTACCGTACGCGTCTCACGCACACGCTCGAGGTCTCGCAGATCGCCCGGACTGTCTCGAAGGCACTGGCGCTCAACGAGGATCTGACCGAAGCCATCGCGCTCGGGCACGATCTCGGGCACACGCCTTACGGGCACAGCGGAGAGAAGGTCCTGGACGAAGTCCTCCGGGAAGCTGGGCTTCCCGGGTTTCAGCATGCGGAGCAGAGCCTCCGGATCGTGGACCTGCTCGAGCGGGACGGCAGAGGCCTGAATCTTTCCTATGAAGTCCGTGACGGCATCCTGATGCACGGTGTGCCCACCGTCCCGGAGACGCCCGAAGGGCGCGTGGTGCGGCTCTGCGATAAAATCGCCTACATCAACCACGATATCGACGACGCGATCCGCGCGAAGGTCCTCACGGAGGAGGACATCCCGGACCAGTATGCGGACGTCCTCGGGCACTCGGTCAAGATCAGGCTCAACACGCTGGTACACGACCTCATCATGAACAGCATGGACAAGAACGACATCACGCTTTCAGACGAGGTCGGTGCGGCGATGATGGGCCTCCGCGCCTTCATGTTCGACAGGGTCTACACGAGCCCGACAGTGAAGCGGGAGGAGCAGAAGGCGCAGGAAATGCTGCGGGTGCTTTACGGATATTATCTCGACCATCTGGAACGGATCCCGGCCGTTTACCGCGGGCTTCTCGATAAGGGAGAGCGGAAGGAGCAGGTGGTGTGCGATTACATCGCCGGCATGACGGATCCGTACGCGGTCCAGACCTATGAAGAGCTTTTTGTGCCCCAGGGCTGGAGGGAAAGCAAGGTTTACTGATGTATTATTCGGACGATATCATCGAGGAGGTGCGGCAGCGGAGCCCGATCGTGGACGTGATCGGGTCTTATGTGCACCTCACGAAGAAGGGAAACAATTATTTCGGCCTCTGTCCGTTCCACAATGAAAAGACCGGATCGTTTTCCGTCTCCCCCGGGAAGCAGATGTATCACTGCTTCGGCTGCGGCGCCGGCGGGAACGTGATCACGTTCATGATGGAGTACGAAAACCTGTCCTTCCAGGAGGCACTTCAGAGCCTCGCGGACCGGGCGGGGATCGAGCTCCCGAAGGACGACGGCAGGCAGGGTTCCCGTGAGGAGCGCGACCAGAGGGCGGTGCTCCTTGCGATCCACAAGGATGCGGCCGTCTACTACTGCCATGTTCTCAGGTCGGAGCAGGGGAAGCCGGGCCTCAACTATCTTAAGCAGCGCGGTGTTTCCGACGAAATGATCCGCGCGTTCGGGCTCGGCTTTGCAACACAGCACAGTACCGCGCTCTATCAGTACCTCCGGTCGAAGGGCTACACGGATAAGCAGCTCACGGACTCGGGGCTCGTGACGGTGAATGAACGCGGCGCGCACGACCGCTTCTGGAACCGCGTGCTTTTCCCCATCATGGACACGAACAGCCGCGTGATCGGCTTCGGTGGGCGCGTGATGGGATCAGGCGAGCCGAAGTACCTGAACTCGCCGGAGACCCGGATCTTTGACAAGAGCCGGAATCTGTACGGACTCAACACGGCGAAAAGGAGCCGCGAAAAATATCTCCTCGTGTGCGAGGGCTACATGGACGTGATCGCGATGCACCAGGCGGGCTTCACGAACGCGGTGGCGTCCCTCGGGACGGCGTTTACATCGCAGCACGGGATGATCCTGAAGCGCTACACGGAGGAGGTCATCCTCTGCTATGACAGCGACGGCGCGGGCCAGAAGGCTGCCCTTCGTGCGATCCCGATCTTAAAGGACGCCGGGCTTCGCGTGCGCGTGCTCAGCATGACGCCCTGGAAGGATCCGGACGAATTCATCAAGAATTTAGGCGCCGATGAATTCCGCGAACGCATCAAAAACGCGGAGAACGCGTTCCTCTATGAGATCCGCGTGCTCAGGAACAGCTTTGACTTTAACGACCCGGACGAAAAGAGCCGGTTCTTCAACGAGGCCGCGCAACGGATCGCAGGCTTCTCGAATGAGATCGAACGGAACAGCTACATCGAGGCCGTGGCGAACCGGTACGGCATCGATTACGGCGTGCTCCGGAACCAGGTGTCGGCCATCGGCGCACGGGAGGGATACGTCCGAAGGGAAGCGTACCCGGAGCGCCCGAAGACGCTTTCCGGGAAGAGCCGCGGGAAGGATGAAGGCATACGCGGGACGGAGCGGCTCGTGCTGACGGGGCTTTCCGAGCATCCGGAGTACTATCCCGCGGTGCGTGCGTTCCTTTCGCCGGGGGACTTTTCGGATGAGCTGTACCGGGAGGTCGCAGGGCTTCTATATGACCAGCTGGACCACGGGAAGATGAGTCCCGGCGCCATTCTGGACCGCTATGTTTCCGACGAGGACAAATGCCGGGAGGTCTCGGCCGTCTTCAACGCGGTGCTGCCGGAGGATACGACGGAAGAGGAAGCGCGGGAGGCGTACCGGGAAGCGGTGCAGCGCGTCAGGGAAAACAGCGTCCGGGAAAAGGGAAAGCATATTTCAGACCCGCTGGAGCTTATGAATTACCTCGAAGAGCAGAAAAAACTGAAGGAGAACGGGTTTAAACTATAGGAGAACGACATGCAGCTTTCGAAGCGTTTACGGACGATCATAGAAATGACAGGGCCGGCGGAGACGGCAGCGGACATCGGTACGGATCACGGATTCGTGCCGATCGCGCTTTTAAGTGAGGGGCGCGCCGCACGGTGCATTGCGGCGGATATCCGGAAGGGGCCTCTCGCGCGGGCGAGGGAGCACCTTGATGACGCGGGGCTTTCCGGGAGATGCAGCGTACGGCTCGGTCCCGGGCTTTCGGTACTTGAACGGGACGAGGCGGACGTGATCGTCATCGCCGGAATGGGAGGGCTGCTCATCCGTGAGATCCTTAACGAAGGCCGGGAAAAGCTCGGAAAAGTGAAGCAGCTCGTGCTTTCCCCGCAGACGGAGGTCACCGCGGTGCGTGAGACCGTGGAAGCGCTTGGGTTTTACATTGCGGATGAAGCGATGGTCGAGGAAGACGGGAAGTTTTACGTGGTGATCTCGGCAAAAAGGGCGGACGGCGGGCATTTGGGAATGACGGCGCGCGAGCTGAAATACGGCCCGGTGCTTCTTGCAGAACGGCCGGAAGCCTTCCTTTCGTACCTCCGCTTCCGGATCCGGAGAGAGGAGGAGATCCTCGAAAAGATCCGCGCCTCCGAAGGCGGGGAGAACAGTGCGGCGGGTACGGCGCACGAGGAGGAGCTTAATGAGCTCCGTGAGATCAGCTGGATGAGGGGCTGAAAAAAGCGCCCGGAGCGTTCGGCTCCGGGCGCTGTTCTTTTCCCGAAAAACGTCCAGGCGGGACGATAAGCCGGGTTATGTCGTGAATGATCATCTGTCTAGGCCTGCCGTTGCCGGCAGGCTCGAGCGGCCAACCTTGGAGCAGACGGGCCGCCTTGCGCTCCTTTTCGGCCTTGCTTCGGATGGGGTCTACATGTGCCCGGAACGTCACCGCCCCGGCGGTAGTCTCTTACACTGCCATTCCACCCTTACCATACGAGATATGGCGGTATATTTCTGCTGCACTTTCCTGGGAGTTGCCTCCACCGGACGTTATCCGGCATCCTGCCCTGTGAAGCCCGGACTTTCCTCACCTGCGCGTACGCAGCCGCGATCATTTATCCTGCCTGGACCTTTAAACCTTATCACATGGAGAGACGGCGTGTCAATGACAGGCGTCTTCCGTCTGTACGGGAAAGCTGTCTCACGTTCCTACCCGCGTATCCCCGTTAAAGAACACCGCGAGCGTCCCGGGACCGGTATGTGCGCCGATGGTCGGGCCGATATGCAGCTTCGGAATGGGCTTTGCGACGTTCGGGAAGCGCTCTTCGATCATGCGGATCACTTCAACAGCGTCCGAATCATCGGCGCCGGAGTAGTTCACGAGGACCTTGCCGGAGTAGGCTTCTCCGCCTTCGGCATGCTCCGCCATGCGGTCCACTATGGTCTGACGGACCTTCTTTTTCGTACGGACCTTCTCGCGTACAATGAGGTGCCCCGCCTCGTCCATGTTATTGAGCGGGCAGATATTGAGCGCAGTCGCGAACACGCCGGCAGTCTTCGAGATGCGGCCGCCGCGGATGTAGTATTTCAGTGTGGTCGAGAAGAACCAGTGATGGATGTGGAACCTGAGTTCCTCGACCTTTTCAGTGAGTTCATCAAGAGACAGGCCCTGGTCGCGAAGCTCCGCAGCCTCAAGCACAAGAAGGCCGTAGCCTCCGCACGCGCCTCTCGAGTCCACCACGCGGATCTTGCGGTCCGGGTAGTCTGCCATGAGGTCCTCCGCCGCGATGCAGGCCGCGGAATACGTTCCGGAAAGTCCCGAGCTCAGCGTGATGTGCAGGATATCCTTCCCGTCTTTCAGCATCGGTTCGAAATATTCCGTGTAGCGTGATACGTTGTTCTGCGAGGTGCCGGTCATGAGGCCTTCTTCCATTTTGCCGTAGAACGTTTCTGCGCTGATGGAAGTGAACATATCGTCCTCAAAGGTGTCATCGCCGATGGTATAGAAAAACGGCAGGCATTTAACGTCGAGCTCCCGGATCATGTCCGGCGTGAGGTCGATGGCAGAGCAGCAGCTTAATATATAATCACTCATTCAGTTTCCTCCTGATACAATTGCCGGGCGGCGGTCTGCCGCGTGCCCAACATGGGTAGTATAGCAGATTCCCGCCGCTCCCGCAATATCAGATTGCAGTTCTTGCTCAGATAGTGTATAATGATTCCAAATGTGTGGAAAGGGCATCAGTTTATGTGCACAGTTTTTTTCAGAATAGGAAGCATCACGATCTACGGCTACGGCGTCATGATGGCACTCGGACTCATCTCTTCAGTCGCTTTAGGCTGTTACCGTGCGAAATATTACAGGATCGACCCGGACGTGTTTTTTAACGGCGCGTTCTGGGGAATCGTCTTCGGCCTCCTGGGCGCGAAGGTCATGTACTGGATCGTTGAGATCAAGTCCATCATCGCCGACCCGAAGCTCCTCTTAGACATCGGCAGCGGCTTTGTAGTCTACGGCGGCCTGTTCACGGGCATCCTGACGCCTTACATCTATTTTACCCTGGTCAAAAAGGGGACCACTCTCGACAAGCTGGACCTTGCAATGCCAAGCATCAGCATCGGCCAGTTCTTCGGCCGCATGGGCTGCCTCATGGCAGGCTGCTGCTACGGCAAAGTCGTTCCGACCGGCGCCTGGTACGGCATGGTCTTCCCGGAAACGAGCTCGGCGCCGGCAGGCATCGCCCTGTACCCGACCCAGCTCATGTCCGCCATCGGGAACCTGCTTCTCTGCATCTTCCTGATCCTCATGACCAACAGGGTGAAGTACCGGGGCCACGTGGTCTGCCTGTACATGATCTGCTACAGCGTCGGCCGGTTCCTCATTGAATACTTAAGAAACGACCCGCGCGGAAACGTAGGTATTTTCTCGACCTCGCAGTTCATCGCGATCATTACGTTCACGGCGGGAGTGATCCTCTGGTTCGTCTTTAAGAAACGGGCCCTGCCGCCCATAAGACGGGTCTCAAAGGAAGAGCTCGCACTTGAAAAAGCAATGGAAGATGCGGCTTCGGCTGCGCAGGAAGAAGTATAAAAACATAAAGACGCCTGAGAGCGTTGGAAATGGAGTTGTATGCCTGAAAATTTTGTACGTTATGACAGCTGGCTGAAGCCTTTTGAAAGCATGATCGACGAACGCGCCGCAAAATATAAGGAAAAGCGCGCAAGTCTCCTGGCTCCGAAGGAGAAGCTCACGGATTTCGCGAACGGCCATGCGTATTTCGGCATTTTCAAGACAGAAGAAGGGTATGTTTACCGCGAATGGGCGCCCGCAGCGGACGCCATCTATTTTATCGGCGATTTCAATAACTGGAACCATGAGTCTCACCCGATGACCCGCCTTGAGAACGGTGTTTTCGAGATCGTCCTTCCCGGGAAGGACGCCCTGAAGAACGGCCAGCACGTGAAGGCGCTGGTCTGGCACAGCGGAAGGTGCGAGGAGCGTATTCCGTCATACGCGCATTACGTGGTCCAGGACCCGGATACGCTCATGTGGAGCGCGGTCATCTTCTTTGAGGATGAGCCCTACAAGTGGCATCCTGCCAGGATCTCAAGGGACGACCCGGCCATCTACGAATGCCATGTGGGTATGGCCGTGGAGCGTGAGGGCATCGGCACCTATAAGGAATTCACGGAGAACATCCTGCCGAGGATCAAGGCGGACGGCTACAACACCATCCAGCTCATGGGCATCATGGAGCATCCGTATTACGCGTCCTTAGGCTACCAGGTCAGCAATTTCTTTGCGGTATCCAGCCGCTTCGGGACGCCTTTGGAATTAAAGGAGCTCATCGATACGGCCCATCAGCTGGGCCTCCGGGTCCTCCTAGACGTGATCCACTCGCACGCGGTGACCAACCACGCGGAAGGCCTGCCGGGCTTTGACGGCACGGATTACCAGTATTTCCACGAAGGAGGACGGGGCGACCACCCGCAGTGGGGCACGAAGCTGTTCGACTACGGCAAGAACGAGGTCCTGCATTTCCTGCTGTCCAACCTGAAATACTGGATGACGGAATATCACTTTGACGGCTTCCGCTTTGACGGCGTGACGTCGATGATCTACAAGAACCACGGCATCAACACCGTCTTCGGCGATTACGGCATGTACTTCTCCGACAACGTGGACACGGATGCGCTCACGTACCTCACGCTCGCGAACGAGCTGATCCACAGCCTCAACAGGAACGCCGTCACCATCGCAGAAGACGTGTCCGGGTACCCCGGCATGTGCATCCCCATCGCAAACGAGGGCATCGGCTTCGACTACCGCCTGAACATGGGCGTGCCGGACCTGTTCGCCCGCCTTGCGGAGGACGTCCGGGACGAGGACTGGGACATGTGGCTCCTCTGGTACGAGCTGACAGGCAGGCGGCCGAAGGAGAAGGTGATCGGGTACGTGGAAAGCCACGACCAGGCCATCAACGGCGGCAAGGCCCTGATCTTCCGGTTCTGCGACAAGGAAATGTACTGGTTCATGAGCAAGGAGAGCCCGGAAAACCTGCTGATCGACAGAGGCATGGCGCTCCACAAGATCGTAAGGCTCATGGTCTATACGCTTGCCGGCGAAGGATACCTGAACTTCATGGGAAATGAATTCGGCCATCCCGAATGGATCGATTTCCCGCAGCCTTCTAACGGCTACAGCTACGCGCACTGCCGGCGGGCGTGGAGCCTGTCCGACAGGGATGACCTCAAATACAAGTACCTTGGCGATTTTGACAAGGCCATGCTTGCGCTCGGGAAGAAGGACAAGCTGCTTCGTGAAGAGGCGCATTCTCTGTGGGTGCATCAGGGCGACAAGGTCATGATCTATTCAAAGGGCGACGATATTGTGGTGGTGAACCTCCATCCGTGGCAGTCCTTTACCGGTTATTTCATTCCGGTTGACGAAGCCGGGGAGTATAAGACTGTACTCACCACAGACGACCTGAAGTTCGGCGGCTTCGGCCGTGTGGATACCAAAATGGTCTACAAGGCGGAAAAGGTTTCGGATGACAGGACAGGGTTCCTGTGCTATCTTCCGAGCAGGACCGCCACAGTGCTCAGAAAGGTCAGAAAGTGAAGATCAAACACGGCAGATCTTACCTTTTAGCGGCAGTGATCCTCTGCCTGTTTCTTTCCGGCTGCCGGAAGGAAGTGATCCCCGAGGATACCATCTCCTTCCTCGCGATCGAAGAGGGAATGACGGAAGCCACGGAGGAGGCCATGTCCCTTGCCCCGGTCACTTATGCCGAGGGCCCGGAGGAGAGCATGACCGTTCCGACCATCAGTGAACAGCCGTATACACCGGAGATCGAGCTTGTGTCGTTTAATAATTTCGGGCTGATCTCTGACACGGTCACGGTGGGGAACCTCCGGAATGCCGCGTCCACGAACGGACTCATTGTGGGGCGGTTTTATCCGAATACGGGGATGGAGATTCTTGAAGATATGGGCACCGGATGGTATCGTGTGTCATCCGGCGGGATCGAGGGCTTCGTGAGTGCCACGCTGGTTCTCACGGGGGACGCTGCCCGCGCCCAGGCCATGCGCTATGAGAACGTGTGGGTGCGGATCACTGCGTCAAGCCTGAACGTACGGATGGAGCCGTCGCTCGACTCAGGCATCCTGGCCCGGGTGACCGCCGGACAGACGTACCGCGTGGTCGGGCAGTATAACGACTGGTACAAGGTGACCATCGGCACGGAAGAGGGCTACGTTTCGAGAGACTATGCGATTCTTGGCTACACGGTCGCGCAGGCGGAAAACTGGAACCAGATCGCGAACCTTTCGGGGAAAGCGCTCGTGGTCGCCCAGTGGGGCATGCAGTACCTCGGGCTCCGCTATATCTTAGGCGGAGAAAACATGTCCACGGGTGTGGACTGCTCGTACTTTGCGGGCATGTGCATGGCGCAGGCCGGCGTGAAGCTGCCGAGGACCTCCCGGGAGCAGGCGCAGGTAGGGACGCAGGTAGCGCTCGGGGACAGACAGCCCGGAGACCTCCTGTTCTATGCGACCCACGGGTACATCGACCACGTGGCCATCTACATAGGAGACAATAAGATCCTGCATGCCGCGCAGTCCGTGGGCTGCGTGTCCATCAGTGCCTATAATTACTGCGGAGAGCCGGTCATGGTCCGCCGCTATTTCTGAGGTGATATGGCAGACAATCATTCCTCTCAATTTGTACGGATCCTCCGGGAGATCGCAGCGGAGCTTTCGCTCGACATCCGGGACTTCAGCTCAGACTGGGCGTTCCGCCTGTACGACGGTAAAAAGCAGGCGTTCATCGTGGGATATCAGTTTCCTCTGAATACCTCAACGGCCAGGGAGCTCTGCCAGGACAAGGCACTTGCGAGTGAGGTACTGACAGCGGCGGGCGTCCCGAACGTTCTCCATGTATTCCTGCCCGCGCCGGAGATCGCGGCGTACATGGAGGTTCCTGAGCCGGACGACGTCTTTACGGAGCTCCGGAAGGACCGGCCCTATGTGGTCGTAAAGGACAATTACGGGACCGGAGGGCACAGGGTGCTCCGTGTTGAAACGCTTTCTGAATTCCGGGAAGCGCTTCGCGGGATCCTCGCGCGTTCCAACGCGGCCTGCGTGTCCCCGTTCTATGAGATCCGCGAGGAATACAGGGTAGTGATGCTTAAGGGCCGGCCGATGCTCGTCATCCGGAAGGAACGGCCTACGGTAACGGGCGACGGCGCGCATACGGTGCGCGAGCTGATCCCGGAAGAACTCCGCGAGAGCGGGTTTGTAAAGAAGCTCCCGGAGGAGACGCTTTTGATGGTGCCCGGAGAGGGCGAAACCGTAAAGCTCAACTGGAAGCATAACCTCGGACAAGGGGCGCAGGGCGTGATCGTCAGGGACAAGGCGGTCCTCCGGAAGCTCCACGCGCTCGCAAAACGGGCGGCCGCGGCTGTAAACGCAGCCTTCCTTTCCGTCGATATCATCGACACGGATGAAGGGCTTCTTGTACTGGAGCTGAACGGCGGCGTCATGATGGAGCATTTTGCGGGACAGGACGAAGAGTGCCGGCGCATTGCAAAACGGATCTATAAAAAGGCCGTGCGCATGATATTTGAAGAAGAACCGGAGGTCAGTAAATGATCGATTTTGAAGAAGAACTGAAGAAATTCAAGCCGAGCCTGGAGCTGGAGGATACGGAGAACGCGATCCGCGAGGATCATGAGAACGATATGGTCGACCTGATGGTCGAGCTTCTGAACGGATACCGCGAGGTCCAGTAAACCGGAGGACGGAATGATCTGTTATAAATGCGGCAGCACGCTCGATCTTACGAGAAACACCTGTCCGAAGTGCAACGCGGACGTCAGGATGTTCAAGAAGATCGTATATGCATCCAACCGTTATTACAATGACGGCCTTCTGAAGGCCCAGGCGCGGGAT